>JAAYZO010000150.1 GCA_012514865.1 Lentisphaerota bacterium
CCCGTCCGTACTACTATCCGCCACAACCTTGCTTTCCTGGCGAGTTTCCGACCCCGGACGCCCGAGGCCCGAGGGCAAACGCCCAACGCCGAACGCCCAACTCCGAACTCCGAACTCCGAACGTCGACCCCTTGGGTTGCGGGCAGCGCCCGCGCTGGGTCCGTCGGTGTCCCGAGCCCAAGGGCCGCGTCCGCGCGGCCCTGTCCCTCACACGAGCGCCGGCGCAAAGGGCACCCGTCCGAGGTCCTCGCCCAGCCGCGCCGCCACCTGGAAGCCGCCCGGCTCGACCGCGCCGCGCCGCAGGGTGTGGTAGGCCAGGCCCGCCACCATGGCGGCGTTGTCGGTGCAGTAGCGCGGCTCGGCCAGCACCAGGCGCCGCGCCGCCGCCGCGGCCGCCGCAGTCAGATCCCGCCGCAACTGCCGGTTGCAGGCGACTCCCCCACAGGCACAGATCGTCGGCGCGCCATAGGCCTCGGCGGCGCGCAGGGTCTTGCTCACCAGCACATCCACCACCGCCTGCTGAAAACTCGCCGCCAAGTCCGCCAGGTCGGTCGACGTGAGCTGACGGTCCCGCGCCGCGTAGAGCAGGGCGGTCTTCACACCGCTGAAGCTGAAGTTGAAGCGGTTCTCGGCACTCACCGCCTTGCCGGTGGTGCCCATCAGGCCGCGCGGAAAAGCATACGCCTTGGGGTCGCCCTGCGCCGCCAGGCGGTCGATCAGCGGACCCCCCGGATAGCCGAGATCGAGGACCTTCGCCGCCTTGTCATAGGCTTCGCCCGCGGCGTCGTCCAGGGTCGTCCCCACCAGACGCGCCCGGCCATCGGACTCCACCAGCACCAGGGCCGTGTGGCCACCCGAGACCACCAGCGCCAGAATCGGGAAGCTGCCCGCATCCGCGAGGAGTTCCATGTGCCCATAGAAGGACCCATAGATGTGCGCCAGGAAGTGATTCACCCCGAGCACCGGCCGCTGCAGGGCCCAGCCCAGGCCCTTGGCATAGGCACAGCCCACCAGCAGCGCCGGCACCAGCCCCGGCGCGTTCGTCACCGCCACCGCATCCAGATCCGAGAGCGCCACGCCGCTCTCGGACAGCGCCGCCTCGACCACCGGTCGGATCGAGCGCAGGTGCTCCCGCGCCGCCAGTTCCGGCACCACGCCGCCATAGCCGGCGTGCAGTGTCACCTGCGAGGCGACCGCGTTGCCCAGCACCGCCGTGCCGTCGCGCACCACCGCCGCCGCCGTCTCGTCACAACTGGTCTCGATGCCGAGGATCGTCATGCCATTCACGCCGTCGTTACCTGCACCACGCTCGACCGCCACCACCTCGCCCCAGACGAGGGAATATAGCCGCTGGAACCGCCCCGGCTCTGCCGGCGCGGCCGGTTTTTCTGCGTCCGGCGGCTTGACTTCGCCCCGATCAGCCCTACCGTATGCACCCGTTGCCGCAAGGCATCGGACACTGCCGTGGTAGGGTACCGAAGTGGCCAAACGGGGCAGACTGTAAATCTGCTGGCAATGC
>JAAYZO010000151.1 GCA_012514865.1 Lentisphaerota bacterium
GAGCCGCCGCGCGGCGCGTGAATAGGTCAGGTTAGCCGGCGACCCTCGTATGAAACACGGCGTGGTGTGCTGTCGACGCCATTGCGGCTCGTGGACGCCTCCGCGTCTGTGGACACTCGCGCTCCACACCGATGCCGAGCGATGTTTCGTCCTGCCATATCCGGCGCGCTCCGGGCGCCGGGGATTTGGCTGAAGGGGTGACAGGACGAGCGCTGACGCGATCACCGGGGGCCCTCTGCAACCGCGCACGTCCTCCTGCTGTCCGCCACGAACCTGCTTCGGTGACAGACCGCTGCCCCTCCGCCTGAGGGAAAGCCCAGGCCGAACGTCCAACGTCCAACGCCGGCCCTCGAGACCGTGGGTTGCGTGCAGAACCCGCGCCAAGCATGCTTCCCGACAGGAAGCACGCACGTGTCCGATGGACCTCCTTAAACGACAGCGGCCGCCCGGGGGCCTGGCTATCCAGGACCGCGGGCGGCCGTGCGTGGATCGATGCGGAAGCGCGCCGGGGACTACTTGGCTTCCTTCTTCGCCTTCTTCTCGAGGCGCTTCTCCTTGAGGGTCTTCTGCGGCTGCTTCTTGGTGTCCCGTTTGACGTCGTGCGATTTCATGGCTGACCTCCTTGCTGCTGGCGGTGGCACCGCCGTCTACTGTAACACGGTTCCGCGGCGTTTTCCGCTTTTGCCGTCCGAAGCGCCGCGCATCTGCGTTCTGGCACCCCTCCAGGGTGCCTGGCCTTTAGATCCGTGGTTCCGGGGGTCGGGCTGAAGCCGACCCCCGGCTACGTTCTGGCATCCCTTCAGGATGGCGGCTCAGGCGATCTTCGGGCGGCCCTGCCGTCCGAAGCGCCGCGCATCTGCGTTCTGGCATCCCTTCAGGATGGCCGCTCAGGTCGTCTTTGGGCGGCCCTGCCGTCCGAAGCGCAGGCAGACGGGCCGCGGCACGGCGATCGTCTGGCCGGTGAAGCGCAGCCGACCGGTCTCGGGGTTGACGGCGAAGGCGCTGATCGTATCCGAGTTCTGTCCGGCGGCGAGGATCCATCGGCCGCTGGGGTCGAGGGTGAAGCTGCGCGGGAAGGCGACCTCGACGGGGGTGGCCTCGAGCCAGGTCAGGAGGCCGCTGTCGGGGTCGATGGCGAAGACCGCGAGGCTGTCATGGCCGCGGTTCGAGGCGTAGACGAAGCGCTGGTTCGGGTGGATGTGGATATCGGCGCACCAGGTGGTCAGGGTCGTTCCCGGCGGCAGGGCCGAGAGGCTCTGCACCTCGGTGGGCGCGAAGGGCTCGTTGGGCGAGGGCCGGGTGAAGACCGACACGGTCGAGTCCAGTTCGTTGACCACGTAGAGCCAGCGGCCGTTGGGGTGGAAGGCGAGGTGTCGGGGGCCGGCGCCGGGGTGGGTCTGGAGGGCCACCGGGGGGACGGAGCGGAGGGCGCCTTCCGCGGCGCGGTAGATGAAGACCCGATCGAGGCCGAGGTCGCAGGCGTAGAGCAGGCCGCTGGCGGGGTCGGGCGTGATGGAGTGGGCGTGGGGGCCCTCCTGGCGTTCCGGGTCGGGGCCGCGGCCCTCGTGCTGGATGGTGCAGGACACCGGCGCCAGGCGGCCGTCGGGCAAGACCGGCAGCATCGACACCGAGCCGGTGCTGTAGTTGGCGGCGAAGACGGCGCTGCCGTCCTTGGCGAGGCTGACATGGCAGGGGCTGCGCCCCTGTGAGAGCTGCTGATTGAGGAGGCGCAGGGCGCCATGGGCGGGGTCGACGGCGAAGGCGGCGATGGCGCCGGACTTGACGCCGTCGGTGCTGGCGGTCTCGCTGCCGCTATAGAGGATATCGCCGCGGGCGTTGAAATCGAAGAAGGTCGGGTTGGCGGCCTCGGCCGCCAGGGCGGCGTCGGTCATGCGGCCGGTGACGGGATCGAAGCGCAGCAGGTAGATGCCCTTGCTGCCCGTGCCGGTGTAGGTCCCGATGTAGACCGGCACGCCATTGCTGTCTGCCAGAGCCATCGCTCAGTCTCCTGAAGGTGCACGTACCGCGGAGAACGGCGGTGTGACAGCCCGAGTCGCTGTCCGCCGTGCCTGCCCGCGGCAGCCATGGAATCGCCGCGACGTCGCGTCATCGCGGCTTTCGGTCGATCCGGCCGGACGCTCAGGGGTGCGAGAAGGTCATGATCTTGACCTCGACGCCCTCCACCGCCGTGAGGCGGCGCTTGAGGGAGTCGCACTCCGCCGTGCTGCCGACGAACTCCAGGACCAGGAGTCCGTTGGGGGCGCCGGCGGCGCCGCTGCCGAGTTCGTGGAGGCCGAGGCGCGTCTTGATGTGGGCACCGAAGTCGGTGAGCACATTCTGCACGTCGATGGCATGCTTGACCCGATCCGTCACGTGCACGCCGACGATGATGTGATCCCTGCAGTCCATGGGTGTCTCTCCTGCCGCCGCCGCGGGCGATCGTTCGTGCTGTTCTCTTCGGAGCGATGGCGCCGGTGTCCTCGCTGCTGCGCGGCGTCATGCGGCCCGCGACGGCGGGGCTGGCTGCGCCCTGGCGTCGCGGGCCGTCTTCCTGCCGCTTCAGGCCTTCCAGAGGCCGTGCTTGTTGCAGTACTCGCGGGCCACGACCTTGGCAGCGTCGATGGCGAAGAACGCTTCCGGGGCCATGCCGGGCTTGAGGTAGGCGCGGTAGAGCCGGTCGTCGGCCAGGATCTCGATCCACTCGATGTAGTGGTCATCGACCATGGGGTGAGCGACACTGCCGACGGCGACCTTGTAGCCGCCCGGGACCTTGGTGATCACCGGGACGTGCTTTTCCTTGGCGGCATCGACCGTGTTGGCGACGAACTCGACCATGGGCTTGCCGCAGCAGTCGGGGGTGCAGTCACAGGCCTCGGCCTTGACGACTTCGACGAAGGCGTTGCAGCAGGCGCACTTGTAGAGGTTGCCTTGCTTCATGGCGGTGATTCTCCTCCGGGCTTGTGTGGAAGGAAGCGAGTGGGCCGCGGCACCCGCCGCGGCCCCGTTGGGACAGCGTCACCAGTTCTCGCCGAGGATCTCGAAATGGGCCTGCGGGTGGGCGCAGGCGGCGCACACGGCCGGGGCCTCCTTGCCGGTGTGGAGGTAGCCGCAGTTCCGGCAGCGCCAGACGACCGGCTCGCTGCGGCTGAAGACCCGGCCGGCGTCGACATTGGCCGCCAGGTCGAGGTAGCGCTTCTCGTGCTGCTTCTCGGCCACTGCGATGGCCCGGAAGGTCCGCGCGATCACATCGAAGCCCTCCTCCTCGGCGATGCGGGCGAACTCCGGGTACATCGTCGTGTGCTCGTAGTTCTCACCGGCCGCGCCCTCACGCAGGTTCTGGACGGTGGTGCCGATGATGCCGAAGGGGAAGCTGCCGGTGATCTGCGTCTCGCCGCCGGTCATGAACTTGAACAGACGCTTGGCGTGCTCGCACTCCTGACTGGCGGTCTCCTCGAAGATGTCCGCGATCTGCACGAAACCGTCCTTGCGCGCCCGGCTCGCGAAGTAGGTGTAGCGGTTGCGCGCCTGCGACTCGCCGGCAAACGCCGCCATCAGGTTCTTCTCGGTACGCGATCCCTTCAGGTCCATCGTCATGACTCCCTTGATGACTGCCCCTGACTCAGGCCGGGAAGGCCGCAGCGCCACGCCGTCCCGACGCCAACAACAGACCACCGCACGACGCGCCCCCAGGCCGCGTCCGTCATGCTGGTCTGCCCTGTGACACTGTAGCGCCTCGTGGCCCATCCTGCACACCGTGCCACGCCCGGTTTTTGGCCTCGATACGGCTTGAATGTAACCCCGGCCCGGCTAGATTCTCACTTTGTTCCAAAAGACTCTGGCGGGTCGGCTCGATGAGCCTCGTCGTGGCCCGTGGAATGACGCCGGAACCGCGAGTCGGCTATGCCGACAACGGTGTCCGGAAGGACAACGGGGGCCGCCAGGCCTGACGGCGATGCACAGAGACAGCGAGAGCGCGGTTCTGTGCTTCAAAAAGAGAAAAATTTCGCGATTTCCGGGAGTTCACACCGGAAGGCATGGTGTCGGAACGAAGGAGGCGGTGCATGGCGTGCGCAACCTGCAGTTGTAGCGGCAAGGTGAACCTGATCGAGAAGTTTCCGGAGAAGCGGGCGGCCCTGGACAGCTACCTGTCGTCGCTGTCGATCGCGGCGGATCGTGAGCAGAACCGCGGTCTGCTGATTCAGAGTCTGCACCAGGCTCAGGAGATCTTCGGCTACCTGCCCGAGGAGGTGCAGCTCTACATTGCGCAGCGTCTGCACCTGCACCTCGCGGAGGTGTATGGCGTGGTCAGCTTCTACTCGTTCTTCACGGATAAGCCGGTGGGGCGTTACCGGATCAGCGTGTGCATGGGCACGGCCTGCTTTGTGCGCGGTGCGGGCAAGGTCCTGGACGAGTTCAAGCGGTACCTGACGGTGGACGAGGGCGAGACCACCCCGGACGGCAAGTTCACGCTGGGGGCATTGCGTTGTGTGGGCGCCTGCAGTCTGGCGCCGGTGGTGACGGTGAACGGTCGGGTCTACGGCAACGTCGTGCCGAAGAAGGTTGCCGACATCCTCGAAGATTGCGAATAATACCCCCCAGCCATAGAGAGATGCCGCGATGATCGACTCAGTAGACAAGCTCAACGGGCATGCCGCCGCGGTGCGCGCCAAGCGTGCCGGTACGGCGAAGAACACGATTCTGGTTTCCATGGGCACCTGCGGCGTGGCCGCGGGCACGGCGCCGGTGCTGGACGCGATTCGCGAGGAAGTGCGCACGCGCGGCCTGGCGGACAGCGTGGAGATCGTCGAGACCGGCTGCATGGGGCTCTGCCACAGCGAGCCGACGGTCGAGGTGGTGAACGTCCGCAGTGGCACCCGGCTGATTCTGGGCAAGCTGGACGCGTCGCAGGCCGGTGCGGTGGTGGACAGCCTGAGCGCTCCGGTGACCGGCCTCTGCGAGATTGAGCGCAACTGGTACTACCCGGAGGACGAGGCCAACCCCGGCAGTCTGCCGCAGGCGCGTATCGTGCTGCGAAACACCGGTCGGATCAACCCTGAGGCCATTGACGACTACCTCGCCTGTGACGGCTATGCGGCCCTGGGCAAGGCCCTGACGACGATGACCCCGGGCGAGGTCGTCCAGGTGGTCAAGGACTCCGGCCTGCGCGGCCGCGGCGGCGGCGGTTTTCCGACCGGTGCGAAGTGGTCGTTTGCGGCGGCGCAGAACAACCCGGTGAAGTACGTCATCTGCAACGCCGACGAGGGCGATCCGGGTGCCTTCATGGACCGCGCTGTGCTCGAGGGCGACCCCCACGCGGTGCTCGAGGCCATGGCGATCGCCGGCTACGCGATCGGGGCGCACCTCGGTCTGGTGTATGTCCGAGCCGAGTATCCGATGGCGATCAAGCGTCTGAACATCGCCATTGCGCAGGCCCGCCAGAAGGGCTTCCTCGGCCGTAACCTCTTCGGGACCGGCTTCGATTTCGACATTGAACTGAAGTTCGGCGCGGGCGCCTTTGTCTGCGGCGAGGAGACGGCCCTGATCCACTCGATCGAGGGCAAGCGCGGCGAGCCGACCTTCAAGCCGCCGTTCCCGGCGGTGTCGGGTCTCTGGGGCAAGCCGACGATCGTGAACAACGTCGAGACCTTCGCGAACGTCGCGGCGATCGTGCGCAAGGGCGCCGAGTGGTTCCGGCAGATCGGTTCGGCGAAGAGTCCGGGCACGAAGGTCTTTGCGCTGGCCGGCAAGATCAACCGCGTCGGTCTGATCGAGGTCCCGATCGGCACGCCGTTGCGTGAGATCATCTTCACCATCGGCGGCGGCTGTCGTGACGGCAAGGCGTTCAAGGCGGTGCAGACCGGCGGTCCCTCGGGCGGCTGCATTCGCTCGAACAAGCTGGACACGCCGATCGACTACGAGACGCTGATCGGGCTGGGCTCGATGATGGGCTCCGGCGGCATGATCGTCATGGACGAGGACGACTGCATGGTCAACGTGGCCAAGTTCTTCCTCGAGTTCACCCTGGACGAGTCCTGCGGCAAGTGCACGCCGTGCCGTGTCGGCAACAAGCGCCTGCACGAGATGCTCACGGCGATCTGCCATGGCAAGGCCACGCCCGAGACCCTGGTCAAGCTGCGCACCCTGGCCCACACCATCAAGGACACGGCCCTCTGCGGCCTGGGGCAGACCTCGCCGAACCCGGTGCTCAGCACGATGAACCAGTTCCCGGAGGAGTACGCCGCGCATGTCGACGAGAAGCGCTGTCCGGCCGGGGTCTGCTCGCGCCTGATCACCTTCACCATCACCGACAAGTGCGTGGGCTGCACCCTCTGCGCCCGCAATTGCCCGGTGGGCTGCATCAGCGGCGACCGCAAACAGCAGCACGTCATCGATCAGGACAAGTGCATCAAGTGCGGCGTCTGCTACGACACCTGCAAATTCCACGCGATCGAGAAGCGCTGAGGCGCGGAGCAGGGCGACGATTCGGAGAACCAGGGCTAACCCACTGAGGCGTATACGATGGTCACTCTCACAATAAACGGAATGCCGGTGACGGTCGAGGAGAACACCACGATTCTCCACGCGGCCGCGAAGCTCGGCATCAAGATCCCGAGCCTGTGCCACTTCGAGCTGGACTGCTTCTCGATGGAGCACCGCATGGGCTCCTGCCGCGTCTGCGTGGTCGAGGTCGAGGGCCGGCGCAACCTGGCGCCGGCCTGCTGCACGCCGGTGGTCGAGGGCATGGTGGTCAACACCAACAGCATCCGGGCCATCAACGCCCGGCGCACGGTGGTCGACCTGATCCTGTCGGACCACCCGAAGGACTGCCTGACCTGTCCGGTCAACGGCAACTGCGAGCTGCAGGCCCTCGCCGGCGATCTGAAGATGACGAAGATCGCCTACGAGGGCGAGATGTCCAGCTACCCGATGGACGTCTCGAGCCGCAGCATCGTGCGCAACCTCGACAAGTGCATCATGTGCCGCCGCTGCGAGACCGCCTGCAACGACATGCAGACCGTCGGCGTGCTCTCCGGCGTCGGCCGCGGCTTCGAGGTGGTGGTGGCGCCGACCTTCGAGAAGCCGCTCTCGGAGACGATCTGCGTGTTCTGCGGCCAGTGCGTCCAGGCCTGCCCGGTCGGCGCCCTGACCACCTGCATCGGCGTCGATGAGGTCTGGGGCGTGCTCAACGACCCGAAGAAGACGGTCATCGTGCAGACCGCGCCGGCCGTGCGCGTCGCCCTCGGCGAGGGCTTCGGCATGGAGCCCGGCACGATCAGCACCGGCAAGATGATCACGGCCCTGCGCCGCCTCGGCTTCAAGGCGGTCTTCGACACCGACTTCGCGGCCGACCTGACCATCATGGAGGAGACCACCGAGTTCATCGAGCGCGTCAAGTCCGGCGAGAATCTGCCGATTCTGACGAGCTGCTGCCCGGCCTGGGTGAAGTTCTTCGAACACCAGTTCCCGGACCTGATCAACATCCCATCCAGCGCCAAGAGCCCGCAGCAGATGTTCGGCGCCATCGCCAAGACCTACTACGCCAAGAAGATCGGCGTGGACCCGAAGGACCTGGTGGTGGTCTCGATCATGCCCTGCCTGAGCAAGAAGTACGAGGCCGACCGCGAGGAGTTCGGCCGTGACGGCTATCGCGATGTCGATATCGTGCTCAGCACCCGCGAGCTGGTCTACATGCTCGAGGAGGCCGGCATCGTCTTCGACCAGCTCGAGGAGGGCCAGTACGACGACCCGCTCGGCGAATCCACCGGCGCCGGCGTCATCTTCGGCGCCAGCGGCGGCGTGCTCGAGGCGGCCCTGCGGACGGCCGCCGACTGGCTCACCGGCGAGGACCTCGCGAAGGTCGACTTCAAGGCCGTGCGCGGCATGCAGGGCATCAAGGAGGCGACCGTGAAGGTCGGCGACCTCGAGGTCCGGGCGGCGGTCTCCAGCGGCCTGGGCAACGCCCGCAAGCTCCTGGAGTCGATCCGGGCCGGGACGTCGTCGTACCACATCATCGAGATCATGGCCTGCCCGGGCGGCTGCATCAACGGCGGCGGTCAGCCGTTCATCGGCGGTGACACGCGCATCCTCGAGAAGCGCATGAAGGCGATCTACAAGGCCGACACCGGCCTGCCGCTGCGCAAGTCGCACCAGAATCCGTCCATCCAGACGCTCTACAAGGAGTTCCTCGGCGAGCCGGGCAGCCACCTGGCCCACGAGCTGCTCCACACGGGGTACACCAAGCGCGCCGACGAGTAGGGCGCGCCCCCCAGCGCCGGCCCGGCGCTGACACGCTGATGAAACCCACGGCGCCGCCGCGGCTTCGCGAAGCCGCGGCGGCGCCGTTGCGTCGGCCCTGGCGAGGCACTAGAGTCTGAGTCATGCGATCACCGCCGCCTCCAACCCGCCGCCCGCGCCCGGCCCCGCCGCGCCCGGTCCCGCCGCGCCCGGCGGCGGCGGATCGTCGGCGGTTCCTGCCGGTGACCCGCGCCGATCTGGCCGCCCGCGGCTGGGACGGCATCGATATCCTCCTGATCAGCGGCGACGCCTATGCGGACCACCCGTCCTTCGGGGTGCCGCTCCTCGGTCGCGTTCTGGAGGCGGCGGGGTACCGCGTCGGCATCGTGGCGCAGCCGCGCTGGGACTCCCCTGACGACATCGCGCGCCTCGGCCGGCCGCGGCTCTTCTGCGGCATCTCGGCCGGCTGCCTCGACTCGATGCTGGCTCACTACACCGCCTTCCGCAAGAAGCGCTCCGAGGACGCGTACACCCCTGGCGGACAGGCCGGGCGGCGGCCGAATCGCGCCTGCATCGTCTACAGCAACCTGGTCCGACAGGCCTTCCCGGGCCTGCCGATCATCCTCGGCGGCATCGAGGCGTCGCTGCGCCGGGCGGCCCATTACGACTTCTGGAGCGACGCGCTGCGGCGCAGCCTGCTCTTCGATGCCAAGGCCGACCTCATCCTGTACGGCATGGCCGAGACCGGCATCGTCGAGGCGGCTCGGCGCCTGGAGCGCGGTGAGGCCCTCGCCGGTCTGCCGGGGTCGGCCTGGATCGGCGCGCCGCCGCCGGGCGCCGTGGAGCTGCCGTCCTACGAGGCCATGCAGTCGCGGCCCCAGGCCCTCATGGAGGCCACCCTGGCCATCGAGCAGCAGGTCCACCACGGCGCCCCGGTGCTCTTCCAGGCCCACGGCCAGCGTGCCGTGGTGCTGATGCCGCCGGCCGAGCCGAGCGCAGCCGAGTTCGAGGGCCTGGGCGACCTGCCCTTCACGCGCGATGCCCACCCCGACGGCGATGGCCCGATACCCGGCCTGGAGATGGTGCGCTGGAGCGTGACGGCGGTGCGCGGCTGCGGCGGCGGCTGTGCGTTCTGCTCGCTGGCGCTGCACCAGGGCCGCCGGCTGCGCTCGCGGTCGGTCGACTCGGTCTGTCGTGAGATCCGGGCGATGACCACCCACCCGGAGTGGGGCGGTGCGGTCTCGGATATCGGCGGACCGACGGCGAACCTCTGGGGCGCGTCGTGCCGGAGCGACCCGCGGCGCTGTCAGCGTCCGAGCTGTCTGTCGCCCGCGATCTGCCCGCATCTGGACCTGCGCCAGGGCGCCTTTGTCGAGATGCTGCGGCAGGCCCGGCGTCTGCCGCGGGTGTCGCATGTGCGCGTCGCCAGCGGCGTGCGCCATGACGCCGCCCTGCAGGACCTCGCCGCGGCGCGGGCCTTGAGCACCGAGTTCGTCGGCGGCCAGTTGAAGCTGGCGCCGGAGCACTGCGTCGACACGGTCCTGCGCCTGATGCGCAAGAGCGACTTCGGGCTCTTCCAGCGCTTCGTCGAGCTCTTCGGGCAGGCCAGCGAACGGGGTGGACGCGAGCAGTACGTCGTGCCCTACGTCATGAGCGCCTTCCCGGGATGCACTCTGGCGGATATGAAGGCCCTGGCGGCGTGGTTCCGCGACCAGGGCTGGCAGCCGCAGCAGGTGCAGTGCTTCGTGCCGACACCGGGAACGGTGGCGACCGCGATGTTCTACGCCGGCTGCGATACGGCCGGACGGCCACTCTACGTGGCGCGGACCGACCGCGACCGCGAGGACCAGCACCGCATCCTGGTGCCCAGCCGGGCCTCGGCCGGCGGCCGACGGCCCGGGGCTGGCGGAGAGGCGAGGGGTGCGCCGCCGCGCGGCGTCCCGGCATCGCGGCGCGGACAGGACGACAAGGATGGCCTGGGCCGGACGGACCGGCCAGGCCGGCCTGAAGAGGCGCGGCCGCATCAGCGCGGGCCGCGGTCACAGCGGAAACCGAGAGGACCCCAGCGATGACAGCACGGCGCGGACGGATCAAACAGGCGGCGAGCCGGTGGTGCTTCAAAGCCATCCCGGCACCGGAGTTCTACAAGGCCTGCGTTGACATGGGCCTCCTCGGTGTCGACCTGCTCGGCCCGGCCGACTGGCCGCTCCTTAAAGAGTTCGGCCTGATCTGCCCCTGCGTGCCGAGCCACAGCCTGACCAAGGGCCTGAACCGCCTCGAGCACCACGAGCTCTGCCTGCGCCAGATCCGCGAGGCCATCGAGGCCACCGCTGCCGCCGGCTTCCCCAATGTCATCTGCTTCCCCGGGAACCGCGAGGGCCTCTCCGACGAGGAGGGCGCCGAGAACTGCGTGACCGCCCTCAAGCAGGTCGCCGGGCTGGCCGAGGCCAAGGGCGTCACCGTGGTCATGGAGCTGCTGAATTCCAAGGTCGATCACAAGGACTACCAGGCCGACCGCACGGCCTGGGCGGTCGACGTCTGCAAGCGCGTGGGCAGTCCGCGGGTGAAGGTCCTCTATGACATCTACCACATGCAGATCATGGAGGGCGACCTGATCCGGACGATCAAGGCGAACATCGACTACATCGGCCACATCCACACCGCCGGCAACCCGGGCCGTCACGAGATCGATGACACCCAGGAGATCCAGTACGCGGCCGTGGCGAGAGCCATCGCCGAGAGCGGCTATCAGGGCTACGTCGCCCACGAGTTCGTGCCGGTGCGCGACCCCCTGACCAGCCTGCGGCAGGCCGTGGAACTCTGCGACGTCTGACGGATCTTCCTCCACTGGCCGTGACCTGCCAGTGGCGGAAGCTCCGATCTACGGGAGATCTGCGGCTTTCCCGGCGATCTCCCGTTGGGGTCACCAGGGGCCTTCCGCTGGCGGCGAGTCCGGCGCTGTGCAGGCAGTTTCTTGCGCGTGCGAGAGGTTGGCCAGACGGATGGAACATCCGTCAGGGCCTCGTGATGCCCCCGCGCGACGGGCGCGCGGGGGCGCCGCCTGGCGTAAGGCGGCGGCATTCCTGGTGCCACTCCGCCAGGTCGCCGGCAAGGCCGGCGTTGTCAGCACCGAGCTGTGCGGCGAAGACGATGCGGGCGTCGCGCAGGCTGACCTCGCCGGCCTTGGCGCGGTCAGCCAGGCGCAGGGCGAGCTGCGTGCGCGGGTCATCCGCGTGCAGCACCGCGACCTGCGCCAGGACGCGCTCGCTCCAGGTGTAGGCATCGTGCCACTGGCCCTGAAGGGCATGGCACAGCGTGAGGAAGTAGGCTGATCGCAGGCGCAGTTCCGGGTCGGGCGAGTCCTGGGCGATGGCCGTGAAGGCGTCGATCGCCCGGGTGTAGTCTCCAACCGGGCGGTCGGAGTACCTGGCCTGGACGTAAGCGTTGTAGGCCTCCACGTAGGCCGGCGTGACCCCCGGCATGTCGGCGAACGTCGCCAGCGTTGCCGTGGTGCCGGGCGTGGCCGGTGCCTCGGCGCCCAGGGCGCTCTCGGCCATCCACGCCACGAGCACGCCAATGCGGGCGTAGCCCAGGGCCAATCCGGCCAGCGAGAGGCCGACCGCGGCCGCGGTTCGCCTTGACAGCCGGCGCGCTCTGAAGGCCTCACGCAGAGTCATGGTGGGCTCTCCCGGGGGCAGGGGGACATCACCGCATCCGCAGGATCCCGAAGCGCGCCGGCTGGTCGGCGGTCGACTCGGGGATGGGCGACCAGGTGCTGTACTCGGCATTTGGCTTCTCGTAGCGCGAGACATTGCCACGCCAGGTGGCCGCACCCGCGCCGTTCAGTGCGGCCAGGGGTATGCGCAGCTCGCCGGACCACGACGCCGCGTCGCGCTGCACGGCGCCGTCCCAGTCGGCATTCCAGGCCAGCTCAGCGCCGCCCTTCTCCAGATCCGCCTTGGTGCCGATCGAGTTGATCAGGAAGACGTAGTATGGGTACGTCGCCTGCGTCCCGTCGACACCCGGTGCCAGGCGCAGCTCGAAGACGTCGTCATTCCAGACCTGCGAGTCGCGCGCGGTCATCTGCGCCAGGACCCGATGCATGGCGGACTCGTGGCAGATGAACCCGACGACCAGTGCGTCTGACGTACGGAACATGCGGACCTCTGTCGCCTGCGTCGGGGCGGCGCCGGTGCGCAGCATGGAGATGGAGTCGAACACGGCCGCCTGGCTCCAGGCGTCGTCGTCGAGTCGGCCATCGATGACCGTCGGGCCCTCGAGGGTGGGGATGTCGATCGAGGGCAGCTCTTCCGGGTTGACGGTGCCCGGTCCGGCCGTCCGCTCGGGCTTGGCGAAGCCATTCCAGGCGAGTCGCGTGTCCCGCTGGACGGCGCGCACCCACTGCTTAAGCAGGCCGGCCTTCTTGAGCATCTCGGTGGTGGCGGCGTCGCCCGAGCCATACAGCGCGGCATGGATCGGCGTGAAGCGGCTGTCATAGCGGTCGAGGAAGCGGAGCAGGTCCCAGACGACCTGCTGCGTGTCGAATGCGTCTGTGCCCCGGATGTCGAGGGTACCTCCGGTCAGCGTGACCCCACGCCGCTGGCCCTCGGCCGATCGGCCCAGTTGGATGGCAGGGCCGCCTGCGGCCGGACCGCGCGGCAGGGTCTTCCCGAGGCGCACCTCAATGAAGTCCTGGATCATCTGCGCCGCCGCGGCCTCGCGCTCGGAGGCGCCTTCCGGCAGCTCCACGGTCGCGTCACCCAGAGGGAATGCCGCGAGGGCCTCGAACGGCGCGTGGACCAGCGCCGAGACGGTCTCCACGACGATGCGGTGGGCGCCGGCGCTCAGGCGAGTGGCCGCGCCGGCCGGGACCGCCTCGTCGTCACAGGTTA
>JAAYZO010000152.1 GCA_012514865.1 Lentisphaerota bacterium
AAAGGCGACGCCCTCATGGCTTCTGACCAGGACCTCCGCGAGCGCATCCTCGAGGCCGTGCGGGCCCGCCAGGGCAGCGGCGCCCGCCGCAGCGAGCTGCGCCGCGAGGTCGGCTGCCACCGCGGCGCCGAGGCCGACCGCTTCCGCGAGGTCTTCCGCGACCTCTGCGCCGAGGGCATCCTGCTGCGGCAGCGCGGCGGGCGCTACGTCCAGGCGGCGACGAAGGCCCTCGTCGCCGGCACCATCCAGGTCAACAGCCGCGGCTTCGGCTTCGTCACCCGCCAGGACGGCGCCCCGGATATCTTCATACCGCCGCCGGCACTCCTCGGCGCCATCTCGGGCGACCGCGTCCTGGTGGCCCTGACCGACCAGGATGACGAACGCGGCCCGGTCGGCGAGGTCCGCCGCATCACCGAACGCCGCCACCGCGTCCTGGTCGCCTCGCTGGTCGAGCTGCCGAGCGGCCCGGCGGTGCGGCCGCTGCGGCGCGAGCTGCCGGCCTTCGTCGACCTCGCCGATGGCGGCCACGCCATCGACCCCGCCGACGTCGACCCCGGCGACTGGGTCGAGGTCTCGCTCCTGCCGCCCGACAGCCCGCAGGCGCCCCTGCAGGCGGTGCTCCTGCGCCGCCTGGGCGGCGCCGACCCGATCAGCGCCGACCTCGATGCCATCGTCGCCGAGTTCGGCCTCCCGGAGCCCTGGAGCGCCGCCGAGGAGCAGGCCGCCGCCCGCCTCGAGCCCGTGGCCCTGGAACGCGTCGACGCCACCGCCCTCGAGGCCGTGACCATCGACCCGCTCGACGCTCAGGACTTCGACGACGCCCTCTCGATCGAGCCCGGGCCGCAGCCGGGCCTGGTGACCATCGGCGTCCACATCGCCGACGTCGCCGCCTACGTCCCGGCCGACTCGGCCTTCGACGCCGGCGCCCGCGCCCGCGGCTTCACCGCCTACCTCCCCGGCCGGACCCTGCCGATGCTCCCGGCCGCCCTCGCCGGGCGGACCTGCAGCCTGATCGCCGGCGAGGAGCGCCTGGCCCACTCGGTCTTCATGGATATCGACGCGGCCAGCGGCGAGGTCGTGTCGCGCCGCCGCCAGCGCACCCGCCTGCGGGTCGTGCAGCGCCTGACCTTCGAGGACGTCGCGGCCATCCTGGCCGACGACCCGGCCCTGCGCGGGCGGGTCCCGCCGCGGGTGCACCAGATCGTCCGGCATCTCGGCGAGGTGGCCTGCGCCTGCCGCGCCCGCCGGGCGGCGCAGGATGGCTTCCTCGACCTCGCCCTCCCGGAGATCCGCGTCCTCTGCACCGGGGCGCCGCCACGCATCCAGGCCCTGCAGCGTGTCGAGGCCGGCCCGGCACACCAGCTCGTCGAGGAGTTCATGCTGGCCGCCAATACCGCCGTTGCCGAGGAACTCCTCGAACGCGGCCTGCCCGGGCTCTTCCGCAACCACGACGAGCCCAAGCCCGCCGACCTCGCCGCCTTCCTCGTCTGGGCCCGCCAGACCCTGCACACGCGCCTGCCGGCCCTGGGCGACCGCGCCGCCGTCAACCGCCTCCTCGCCGAGGTCGGCCAGGACGCCCTCCGCGACACCGTCCTGGCGCAGTTCCTGCGGGCCCTGCCGCGCGCCGGGTACGGGGTCGAGTGCCGCGGCCACTACGGCCTCGGGAAGGAGATCTACTGCCACTTCACCAGCCCGATACGGCGCTACCCGGACCTGGTCGTGCACCAGCAGCTCCTCGCCCTCGACCTCGGGCGCACCCCGCGCGGCGCCGGCGACTGCGACGCCCTCGGGCAGGCCTGCACCAGCCTCGAGGAGCAGGTCGACACGGCTACCTATGCCGCCGTCGACCGCCTCAAGCTGCGCTACCTCCGCCAGCGTCAGGAGCAGAGCCCGGGCGAGGTCTACGAGGGGACCGTCTCGCGCTGTTCCACCGACGGCCTCGGCGTCTACCTCCCCGAGGTCGGCATGGTCGGCATCATCCCGGCCTCGCGCCTGCCCGGCGGGCCGTACCGCCTCGACCGCCACAGCGGCCAGCTCCGCGGCAGTCGGGGTGGAAAAAGCTGCAAGGCCGGCGATGTTATCTATGTTCAATGCCGGCGCGCCGACACCGTCCGCGGAGAGCTGCACCTCGAGCCCGTTCAGGCGCGGGTCTGAGGGCCTCCTCCGCGGTTTTCGTTGGGCGCCCGGCCGCGTCGTCAGGAATCAGGAGTCCCCTCACGTGTTGACGATCCTCTTCTCGATGCTGGTCGGTGTGGTCCTGGCGGGCGGCCTGCAGGTAGCCTGGCCGGGCCATCCGGTGGTCGTGGGCCTGGTCTGGCTGCTTGGCTTCATCGGCACCTCGATCGCCATCAACCTGGTCATCCGGAAGCGCCTGGAGGCCATCTTCAAGGCCGTCCAGGCGCACATCGAGCAGTCGCAATCGCAGCTCCGCCGCCGCGCCATGCAGCAGCGCCTCACCGGCGACAACCGCGGCGCCCTGCAGAAGATCGAGGCCGAGCAGGACCGTAGCATCCGCGAGGCCGTGGCCATCCTCGACGGCATCGCGCCCATCAAGAAGTGGAATCTCCTGGCCGAACGTCAGGCCAATACCCTCAAGGGACAGCTCTACTACCAGATCAAGGACTTCGAGGCCGCCCAGCGCTGCCTGGACCGCAGCCTCGTCCCCACCCCCGACCCGCTCACCCTCGCCATGAAGATGGCCCTCCTCTACCGCGCCGAGAAGTTCGACGACATCGACAAGGCCTTCCGCCGCGGCGTCAAGCGCTTCAAGGACGACAAGGGCACCCTCATCTACGCCCTCTACTCGTGGATCCTCGTCAAGCGCGACCGCGTCGCCGATGCCATCGCGGTCCTCGACGAGGGCCGCACCCGCACCGAGGACGAGACCCTGCGCACCAACTGGCAGCACCTGACCAACAACCGCGTGCGGCACTTCTCCAACGCCGGCCTTGGCGAGACCTGGTACGCCCTCCACCTCGAGGAGCCCAGGCCGGTCAAGATCCGCCAGACCCGCTTCAGCGGCCCGGCCCGCCGGCGCTAGACCGCCCCGGCGCCCAGGCGGGCCTCCCGCCCGCGCCGACTGGTCTGACTGGTCTGACTTGCCCGCCTTGCCGCCCGCGCCCCGGCGCGTGGTTGCGGCCCCGACCGGTCGCCTGTGGACGTGGTGCGCTTCGGGGGTATACTCACCCCGAGTGACAGCGACCGCGTGACACACGGGCAAGTGACCGGAGGATGGCAGCGATGACGGACGGCCTGGGACGATGGCAGCGGCGGGTGGCAATTCTGGCGGCGGGTCTCGGCATCGGCGCGGCGACCGCCTGGGCCGACAGCCTCCTGCCGGCCGACGCCGAACGCGTGCCGATCGCCAATGGCTCCTTCGACGAGGGCTGGGAGAATGGCCTCCCGCGCGGCTGGAAGGCCTACAAGATGGCCTCCGAATCGCGCCGCCGTGAGCCCGTGCCCGCCGAGGATGGCAAGGCCCTCCGCCTGGTCGACGACGACCCGGCCGAAGAGATCGGCGTCACGCAGTCCTTCCCCCTCGCCCCGGGGCGTTTCTACGAGCTCGAGGTGCAGGCCCGCATCGAGGACGGCGGCAACGCCGACGGCTTCTACGCCCAGCTCCGCTTCCTGCCCTCGGACCGCATCGCGCAGGCGCCGATCGAGGTCGGCGAGGGCGGCCGCATCGGGCGTGTCTGGGTCGGCGACCAGGCCCCGGCCGATACCACCCAGGGCGTCATCTACCTCTACTCCTCGCGACCGGACCGCCCGCGCGTCGTCATCGAGGAGGCCATCCTGCGCGTCATCGACTTCCAGGACTTCGCGGCCGTCACCGCGCCCAAGCGCCTCGTCCTCGAGACCCCGCTGCTGCGCGGCGGCGTCGGCGAGATGCGCCTGGTGGTGCCGTCGGCGGAGCCCTGGGCCGGCCTCGGGCAGGGCCTCGCGGCGGCGCTGAAAGAGCGCCTCGGCGTGGCGGTGCCGGTGCAGACCGCCGACACGATGGCCCAGGCCGACCTCGAGGCCGGCACCGCCATCCTGCTCGGCCATATCGGCAACAACCGCGCCATGCTCTACCCGTACTCGCACAGCCTCTGCTTCAGCGACGGGCTCTACCCGGGCGCCGGCGGCTTCGAGCTGCGCACGGTCCACGACCCCTGGGGCAACGGCCGCAACCTGGTCGTCCTCGGGGCCTCCGACCCGGCTGGACAGGAACGCGCCATCGCGGCCTTCCTCGAGAGCCTCCCGGCCGCCGCGCCCGACGTGGTCCTGCCGCCCCTCTTCCGCGTCGAACACAGCGAGGTCGTCGCCCGCAGCCTGCGCAATATCTTCACGCGCAACCTCGACGACGCCTGGCAGAAGGCCCAGGAAGCCGACGCCGAGAAGCAGCTCCTGCAGGGCATCCACTGCGGCCTGTTCACCCTGGCCCAGCGCGCCGGACAGGCCTACGCCCTCAGCCAGCGCCCCGAGTACGCCCGCGAGTTCGTCCGGCTCATCCGCCGCGCCCAGACGCACCACGACAGCAAGCCGACCACCTACGGCGGCCCCTGGGGCATGGACTCCGATTTCATGATCTACCGCGTCCTGCCCGCCTGGGACGCCCTCGAGGAATGCCCGGCCCTGAGCGACGCTGAGCGCCTCGAGGTCTCGCAGATCCTGCACCGCTGGGTCGGCGACCTCATCCACAAGGGCCGCCCGCAGGGCCGGCAGGTGCGCTTCAACCACACCACCTTCCCGGCCCTCGGCGGCCTCTATGCCGGCCAGTACTTCGAGCGCTACTACAACGACGCCAAGGCCATGCAGTGGCTGCGGCAGGCCCACGAGGTCTTCCGCTTCCAGGCCAGTACCACCAAGCCGCACTGCGACTGCAACTCCTACCAGTGGCTGACCGTGCAGCACACCATGCTCTATGCCCTCGCCTCCGGCGACCTGACCTACTTCGAGAACGGCAACATCCGCCGCCTCGCTGACTACCTCCTGCTCAGCCAGAACCCGCGCGGCGACGGCGTCGCCTACGGCGATATCGGCCTCTGGCGCAGCGGCCGCGCCGGCGACAGCCTCCTGCGCGGCATCTACTGGTACCGGCCGGACCCGGCCGTGGCCTGGCTTCTCGGCAATGGCCAGCCCGCCGACCTGCGCCCGATCGTCGGCGGCTATGGCCTCCCGCTCGGCGAACAGACGCCGCCACCGGCCTGGCTCGGCCTGGCCTCATGGCCCCTCGACGAGGCCTGGCACCGCAGCTTCGCCGGCGTCCGCACGACGCCCCTGGAACGGACCTTCGACAAGATCGCCTGCCGCTCCGGCTACGAGCCCCAGGCCGCCTACCTGCTCCTCGATGGCCTCGGCACCGGCGGCCATGGCCATATGGACGGCAATGCCATCCTGCAGTGGTCCGAGGACGAGCGCATCTGGCTCGCCGACGGCGACTACATCAAGTCGCTGCCCAAGTACCACAATACCCTCCTCGTCCTGCGCGACGGCCAGTCGGTCCGGCCGCCCGATGCCGCCGAGCTGATGCACGCCGCCGACCTGCCCGGCGCCGGCTTCTCCCAGACCGCCCTGCGCGGCTATGCGGGGGTCGACTGGGAGCGCTCCGTGGTCTGGCTGAAGGGCCGCTGGTTCGCGGTCATCGACCGGGTCACCGCGAAGGAAGACGGCGACTACAGCCTGCGCGCCGTCTGGCAGACCGTCGGTACGACCCGCCACCAGGGCAGCGGCCTGGATGTCGAGCAGGGCGGCCGGCACGCCCGCATCGCCTTCGCACCCGGCACCCCCACCCTGGTCCACAGCGATGCCGCCCTCGGCAGCAACTGGCGCAGCTACCCGTATGCCGGCGATGGCACGGTGCGCGTCCTGCAGGGCATCGTCGGGGGACCGCTGAAGGCCGGCGAGCGCCGCGAGCTGGCGACGATTCTGGATGCCTCCGGCGGGGTGCCCTCCGAGGCCGTCATCGAGGCCCTCGGCGACGGCCTCTACCGCGTCCGCGATGCCGCCGGCGCCACCCTCGTGGCCCTGGCCGACGACGGCGGCGTGTGCCGCCTCGGCGCCGAGGCGGTTCTGCCGGCGGCGGCCCTGGTGGTGACCCCCGATCGCGTCGCCGCCTTCGCCGCCGGCCTGCCTGGCCAGGCGGCCGCGGTCGACGTCGAGCAGGACCGCGCCCAGGGCGCCGCCCAGGGCCGCGCTCCCGCCGCCACCCGCGCCGGCGAGCCGGCGCCCCTGGGCCGCCTTGCCGTGTCCGGGCCGATCCTCGCCGCCACGGCGATCGAGGCCCTGTGGACGGCGCCGGCCCGGCCGCTCGTCGTCGTCGACCCCGCCGCGGCCCCGGCGGCCGGGCCGGGCCTGACCCTGCGCTGGTCTCAGATTGACCGCCCGAAGTCGCTCCTCTACAGCAACAACCGCGGCTGGCCGGGCCACGTCGACGCCGGCATGAGCCTGCGCGCCGAGCCGGCGCCCCTCGCCGCCAATGTCTTCTCCGGCGAGGTCGGGCAGAACCTCCTCGAGAGCCTCGCCGACGGCGAACTCATGGGAACCAGCGCGGCGACGATGTGGGATACCGACCAGGCCGTGACCCTGGACCTGACCTTCGCCAAGGCGGTCCGCGTCAACGAGGTCGAGCTGCACGTCTGGCACGCCGCCGGCTCGAGCAAGGGCAAGGCCTACGGCATTGTCGCGGCTGACCTCCACGCCGGCGTCCCGGCGGCCGGTGCGGCCCCCCTGGCCAGCCTGGGGGCGGTCCCGGAGCACTCCGACTGGGGCTCGCCGGTGCGCCACGTCTTCGCGGGCCTCGACTGCGAGACCAACGCTCTGCGGCTGGTGCTGACACCGCGGCCGGGCCGCGGCGTCTACATCGCCGAGATCGCGGTGCGCGGCGCTGCCGACAGCACCGCGGCGCAGGCCGCCGACCTGGCCGCCGGGCGCTTCACGACCGTGGCCCTCGCCGACGTCACCGGCGATGGCCAGGTCGAGGCCCTCGCCGGATCCACCTCGGGCCGGGTCGTCGGCATCAACCTCGACGGCACGACACTCTGGGATGCCGACTTCGCCAGCCCGGTACGGGCCCTCGCCGGCGTCGCCTTCGACGGCACGGGCGCCCCCGGCGCCGTCGTCGTCGGCGGCGACAGCGACACCGTCCGCGCCTTCGCCGGCCGCGACGGCGCGGCCCTGTGGACACATACCATCGACCGCTACAAGACCGCCGGCGATGTCGGGGTGATGTTCACCGCCGACCTCGACGGCCAGGGCCGCCAGGTCGCCGTGGCCGGCTCGCGCAACTGGCGTTACCATGTCCTCGACCGCGATGGCACCAAGCGCTGGCACTACGAGAGCGTCCACCTCTCCACCGCCGGCACCGCCGCCGACCTCGACGCCGACGGCCGACAGGAACTCCTCCTCGGCACCGCCTACTACGGCTGGTTCGCCGTCAAGCCCGAGGGCACGACACTCTGGCGCTACAGCACCCGCGGCGGACCCGGCTGCAATGTCGTGGCCGCCGGCGATGTCACCGGCGACGGCACCCCGGAGGTCTTCTTCGGCGGTCAGGACGCCCTCGTGCAGGCGGCCAGTGCCAAGGGCGAGGCCCTCTGGCAGTTCAACACCGGCGATGAGGTCTCGGGCCTGGCGGTCATCGACAGCGATGGCGATGGCCGCAGCGAGGTCGTCGCCGCGTCGCTGTCCTTCAATCTCTTCTGCATCGACGGTGCGGGCCGGCGGCTCTGGCGGCGCGACCTCGGCAGCCCGCTGCGCGGCCTGGCCCGCTGTGAGCACGCCGGTCGGACGGTCCTGGCGGTCGCCACCGAGGCCGGCCGCGTCTGCCTGGTCGACCCGCGGCAGGGCGACGTCCTGGCCAGCCACGACCTCGGCGCACCGGTCCTGCGCATCGCCACGCACGGCCGCCTGATCCTGGCCGCCGACGATGCCGGACAGGTCGCCCTCCTCGAGACCGCGCCGGCGCCCTGACGGATCTGCCGCCAACGGCCGCCTCGGACGACACGCTGAGCACCGCCGGGTGGACGCACCGCACCTGCGGTGAAGCGGCTCCACGGGCGGCGCCGTGGAGCCTCGTATGAGACGTCGCGTGGTTGTGCGCTGCCGGGTCCGGGGTCAGAGTGCCGCGTTCACGCGGACGTGTGCGCCGCGGCTTCAGCCCGGCGCGGCACCCGATGTTGCCGCGGCCTGAAGGCACGCGGCACACTTCCGGCTGAAGCCGGTACTCCGACGGAGAGGGCGCAGCGAGCGATGTTTCGCCGTGCCATGTCCGGCGTTCTACGCCGGGGACGTCGCTGAGGGGGTGCCAGAACCGGACCATCAAACAGCCCTGGCGGGCAGCCCCGGCCTATGGCAGGAGGCCGGCTCGGAGGCTAGAGTAGGGCGTGTTCGCGAGAGCGCGGCCGGGAGTGCGTTCCGGCAGGCCGCCGGAGCCCCCGCGGCACGTCACAGGGAAAGCCGCCCATGGCGCAGGACATCACCAACACCCGGGTGCTGATCACCGGTGCCGGCGTGCGCATCGGCCGCCAGATCGCCATCGCGTTCGCCCAGGCCGGCGCCCGCGTCGTCGTCCACTACAACCGCTCCGAGGAGGCCGCGCAGGAACTCCTCGGCGTCCTCAACGATATCACGCCGGGACACAGCGCGGTCCACGCCGACCTGACCAACCCCGAGGAGCGCCAGACGCTCATACCCCGCCTCGTCGCCGACGGCCTGCGGATCAACTGCCTGATCAACAACGCCTCGGTCTACCGGCGCTGCCCCCTGACACAGGTCATCTCGGAACGCCTCCGGCAGGACTACGAGATCAACTTCGTGGCGCCGTTTCTGCTGATGCGCGACTTCGCGGTGTACTGCGAAGAGGGCAGCATCATCAACATCCTCGACCAGCGCGTCGCCAATGTCGATCCTTCGGCGGGCCCGTACGGCCTGGCCAAGAAGAGCCTGCGTGACGCCACCGAGGCCGCGGCGGTGCAGTGGGCGCCGCGGGTGCGCGTCAACGCCGTCGCGCCCGGGCTGGTGCTGCCGCCGCCAGGCGCCTCGCCCAACGGCATGGCGCGCCTCGTCAAGCGCGTCCCCATGGCCGAGCCATCCAGTCCGGAGGAAATCGCCGATGCCTGCCTGTTCCTGGCCCGCGCGCGGACCATCACCGGGCAGATCCTCTATGTCGACGGCGGCCTGCACCTCGTCGGAGTGCCGCTGCCCGAACGCGAGGAGGCCGACTATGGCCCGCGCTGAGGTGCCGGCGTCGCCAGCACCGTCAGTGCCGCGCCACCCGCATCGCCGCCGCGCCCGCGGCCGGCGCCGTGCGGCTCCACTACGACACCCCGGAAGGACGTGAGAGACATGGAAACCCTGGTTATTATCGGCACCGGCCCCGCCGGCCTGACAGCGGCGCTCTATGCGGCCCGCGCCCAGCTCGAGCCCCTGGTCCTGGCCGGCAGCGTCCCCGGCGGGCAGCTCACCCAGACCACCGAGGTCGAGAACTACCCGGGCTTCCCCGAGGGCATTCAGGGCTTTGACCTGATGGAAGCCCTCCAGCGGCAGGCCGAGCGTTTCGGGGCGCGTCTGCAGAATGCCATCGTCACGGCGGTCGACTTCAAGCCCGGCGGGCCGCAGCGCCTGACCCTCAGCGATGATTCGACCCTCGAGACGAAGGCCGTCATCATCGCCACCGGCGCCCGGCCGCGCTGGCTCGGGCTGCCCTCGGAAGACGCCCTCCGCAATAAGGGCGTGTCCTCCTGCGCCACCTGCGACGGCGCCTTCTTCCGCGGCGTCCCGATCGTCGTGGTCGGCGGCGGCGACAGCGCCCTCGAGGAGGCGCTCTTCCTGACGCGCTTCGGCTCGAAGGTCATGGTCGTGCACCGCCGCGACGCGCTGCGCGCCTCGAAGGTGATGATCCAGCGCGCCGAGGAGAACCCGAAGATCGAGTTCATCTGGAACTCGGTGGTGACCGACGTCCTCGATGTGACCCAGGACAAGGTCACCGGCGTCGTGCTCAAGGACGTCAAGACCGGTGCCGAGTCGCGACGCGAGTGCGGCGCGGTCTTCGTCGCCATCGGGCACATCCCGAACACCGAGCCCTTCGAGAGCCAGGTGCAGACCGAGGGCGGCTATATCGTCCTGCCGGACCCCGGCCGCAGCCAGACCAGCGTCGAGGGCGTCTTCGCCGCCGGCGACTGCGCCGACCACGTCTACCGCCAGGCCGTCACCGCCGCCGGCATGGGCTGCCGCGCGGCCATCGACGCCGAACGCTGGCTCATCCAGAAGGGCCTCTGACGGATTGTGCGCTGCCGGCCGTTTCCGGCCGGCCGCGCAGAATCCGATGGACGGGAGAGCCGCGGCGTCGCCGCTGGTCTCCCGTCGGTGCCTACAGTGGCTTCCGGCCGGGTGCCGATCCGGCCGGCGGCGGCACCAGCGCGGCGCGCGGTAACAGGCGCAGGCGCCATACCCCCAGGAGGGCCTCGAGGGTGATCGCCAGGCGCATCTTCGACTGACCCAGACGGCGGTCGGGAAAGCGTATCGGCACCTCGACCACACGCGCCCCCAGCAGCCGCGCCCGGTAGGCCATCTCAATCTGGAAGCCGAACTGCCGCAGACGCAGCGGCTGCACGACGGCCGCCTCGAGAAGACACGACCGCCAGCAGCGGAAGCCGCCGGTGGCGTCCCGCACGCCCAGGCCCAGCACCGCCGACGCATAGCGCGAGCCCAGGCGGCTCGTGAGACGGCGCTGCCAGGGCCAGCCCTCGGTGCCGCCGCCAGCCACATAGCGCGAGCCCAGCGCCAGGTCGGCGCCCGCAGCCAGGGCCGCCAGCAGGCCGGGGAGATGCTCGGGCCGGTGCGAGAAGTCGGCGTCCATCTGAATCACCGCCGAGGGCGCGCCGCGGAGGGCCTGCCGGAAGCCATCGATGTAGGCCGGGCCGAGGCCCTGCCGGGCCGGCCGCGAGAGCAGCTCCAGGCGCGGGTCGCGCCGAGATACCTCCCGGACCACCTCGCCGGTGCCGTCGGGGCTGCGGTCGTCGACGACGAGGAGCCGCGCCGCCGGCAGCACCGCGCGCACCGCGGCCAGGAGAGCGCCGATGCCCTCGGCCTCGTTGTAGGTCGGTATGACCACGGTCACGCCGTCGCCCGCCGCCGCGTCGACGACGAGGCCTGGGCCGCCGCTGTCAGGGAGGGTGGCGTTCACGGGGCGCTTCCGGAGGTTGCCGGCGTCGGCGCCGCCAGGGCCTCGGCAAGGCGCGCGTGGAGTTCGCCGAGGTGTTCGACGACGAGGTCCGGGGTCACGTCGAGGTCGGTGCCGTAGACGCCGTCCTCCTGGGGATTGGCGACCTTGCAGCTCAGGGCCCCGGCCCGGACGGCCAGCAGGATGTCGGTCTGCAGGCGGTCGCCGATCATGAGGACCTCGTCGGACTGCAGGCCATGGCGCTCGGCAATCGGCCAGAGCATCTCCGGATTCGGCTTGCCCAGAACGCGGTCCGGCGACCGCAGCGTCGCGGCGGCGAGGCAGGCGCAGACCGCGCCGCAGTCGACCAGGACGGTCGCCTCGTCGGTCGGGCAGATCACGTCCGGATGCGTGGCGATGTACGGCAGCCCCCGGGCAATCCAGTAGGCCGTCCGGCACAGCCGCGCGTAGGTCAGGTCGGTGTCGAAGCCGACCACCACGACCTCGGGCGCGACGTCGTCATGCACGAAGCCGGCCGCGGCCATCTCCGCCTGCAGACTGGGGGTGCCGAGGAGGTACAGCCGCTGGCAGCCGGGGTAGTCCCGGCGCAGGACGTCGATGGTATTCCAGGTCGAGGTGTACATCTGCTCGGGCGCGACCGCGATGCCCATCCCGGCCAGCTTGTCGAGGTAGACCTGGCGGCTCTTCGAGGAGTTGTTGGTCAGGAAGGTGAAGCCGATGTCGCGGGCGCGCAGGAAGTCGAGCCAGGGCAGGGTCCACTCGAACAGCGTCGCGCCGCGGTAGATGGTGCCGTCCATGTCCATAACGACATGGCGGATACGCTGTAACTGGGCGCTCGTCATGCTCGGCCTGCCTTGCTTACGGGGGTGGAATGCGGCGCCAATATGCCGTCTTCGTCAGGCTCGTCAACCGCGGCCTTCCCGGGCCAGCCTGGCGCGGATGGCCACGATATCGACGGCCATGCGCAGCGCGTTCCAGGGGCGCACCCGGCTGCGGCCGCGTTCCTGCCAGGCCACCGGCACCTCGCGGATCCGCATGCCGGCGCCCAGCGCCCGCAGGATCAGCTCGGTGTCGAAGGCGAAACCCGCACAGCCCAGCGGCTCGAACAGACGCCGCGCCCGCTCACCCGAGAGGAGCTTGAAGCCGCACTGCGTGTCGTAGACCGTCAGCCCGGTCACGCACGAGACGTAGGTCAGGTAGACACGCCCCAGGAGATGCCGCCAGAGCCGGCGCTCGACGAGGCGTTCCTGCGTCAGGAGCCGGATGCCGACGAGCAGCTCGCGCCCGGCGCGCAGGCCGTCGTCGTCGAGCCAGGCCGCGAAGTCCAGCGGCGAGGCCGCCAGGTCGGCATCGACATAGCCCACCAGGTCGCCCTGACTCGCCAACACCCCGGTGCGCACTGCGGCGCCCTTGCCGCGATTGCGCTCGTGACGCAGGAGACGCACCCGCGACCGGCTCCGCGCCGCGAAGCTCTCCAGGAGCCCGCCAGTGCCGTCGCGCGAGCCGTCGTCGACCAGGAGCCACTCCCAGCCGCGACCGGCGGCGCCGTCGATGAGGGCGCACAGCGGCTCGAGGCGGAAGGCCTCGTTGCAGCAGGGAATCACCACGCTGAGCATGCGGCTCCCCTTCGTCCTGCGGCCCGTCAGGAACCGGCGCCCCCCTGACGAGTTCCCGGCGCCCGGCGGCTGACTCCGGACTCCGGACCGGTCTGCGACTCTTAGCCTGCCGCCCTCCGACTTCTGACCTCCGACCTCTGACCTCCGCCCTCCGCCCTCCGCCCTCGGCCCTCCGCCCCGGTCGCGGCTCAGCGGCGCGTGTGAGCGAGGAAGGCGCGGTAGCCCTTGTACGCCATGTAGGCGTCGAGCTTGCCCGCCACCTCCCACGGCGCGTGCATGCTGAACAGCCCCACGCCGCAGTCGACGACATCCATGCCGTAGCGTGCCAGGAACATCGCGATGGTGCCGCCGCCACCGCCGTCGACCTTGCCCAGCTCGCCGGTCTGCCAGACCACGCCCGCCTCGTTGAACACGCGCCGCACCTCGGCCATGAACTCGGCACTGGCGTCGCTCGAGCCGGACTTGCCGCGCGCGCCGGTGTACTTGGCCACGACCACGCCGGCGTTGATCTGCGCCATGTTGTTCGGGCTGCTGACCTCGGGGTAATTCGGGTCGTGCAGGGCATTGACATCCGCCGAGAGCATCCGCGAGCGCTCCAGGCAGCGCCGCAGGGCCAGGTCGCCGCCGCGCGGTCTCGCCAGCGCCAGGAACTCGGCGACGGTGTTCTCGAAGAACACCGAGTCCATCCCCGTGGCGCCCACCGAGCCGATCTCCTCCTTGTCGCAGAGAAGCACCACTGCGGTGTGCTCCGGAGTGCCCTCCAGATCGCCCAGCGCCCGCAGCCCGGCGTAGGCGCAGATGCGGTCGTCATGGCCATAGCCGAGGAGCATCGAGCGGTCCAGGCCAAGCTCGCGGGCCGGGCCGGCCGGAACGACCTCCAGCTCGGCACTGGCGAAGTCCTCCTCGACCATCCCATAGCGCTCCTCGAGCAGCCGCAGGATCCCGAGTTTGACCTTGTCCTTGACCTCCGGGTCGTCCGCCGCCGCGGCCGCCGGGAGGCTCCCCAGGAGGACATTGAGGCCCTCGCCGGTGATGCCCTCGGCCATGGTCTTGGCCGCCTGGTCCTTGCCCAGATGCGGCAGGATGTCGGTGATGGCGAACACCGGGTCGTCCGCGGCCTCGCCGATGCAGATGGCCAGGCGCGAGCCGTCCTGGCGGATGACGACGCCGTGCAGGGCCAGCGGCAGGGCCACCCACTGGTACTTCTTGATGCCGCCGTAGTAATGCGTGTCGAGCAGGGCCACGCCGCCGTCCTGGTAGAGCGGCACCGGCTTGGCGTCCAGACGCGGCGCGTCGGTGTGACCGCCGACGATGTGCAGGCCGTCCTCCAGCGGCCGCCGCCCGATGACGGCCGCCATCAGGGTCTTGCCGCGGCAGCCGCGGTAGACCTTCAGGCCGGCGCGCAGACGGCCGCCCTCGCGCTCCAGGTCCTCGAGATCGACGAAGCCGCGGGCGCGCAGATCGGCCACGGCCAGGTCGTAGGCCTCGCGCTCGGTCTTGGCCGCGCTCAGGAAGGCGACGTAGTCACGGCAGTAGGCCTCGACTGCTTCCCGCTCGCTCGCCTCGAGGCGGTTCCAGGCGTTGTCGCGCTTCCAGACGCGGGCCGGCGCGCTGGCCGGAACTGCCTTCTTGCGGGTGGGCATCGTGCTCTCTCCAGTGACTGCAAGCCGCATGGCCGCAACGACCGGCACCGCGGCCAGAACCGGCCACGGCTGCCGCGCGCCGGCCTCGACGCGTTGCGGCGACGTTGACGACTACTATATTCCACACCGGAACGCCGGCCAGACCGACGCCCGGCGACACCGGGCGCGGGCTCCGCCAGCGAGGTCAGAGGTCAGAGGGCGGAGGTCAGAGGGCGGGGACGTGTCAGGGCAGCACGTCCGTGACAGAGTGCAGTACGGAACGGCGCCGGCGCCAGCGCGCCGGCACGCCGCGCCAACCACAAAGGCGGGCAGTGGGCTGTGTCAGGCCGATCCATCCAAGGCGGGTTCTTCATCACCTTCGAGGGCCCCGAGGGCGCCGGCAAGACCACCCAGATCGTGCGGCTCCAGGAGGCCCTCGCCCGCCGCGGCTATGACGTCTGCGTCACCCGCGAACCCGGCGGCACCGCCCTCGGCGAGCGCCTGCGCGACCTCATTAAGCACTTCGACGACCCCGAGGGCGTCACCCCCGAGGCCGAGCTGCTTCTCTTCGGCGCCAGCCGCGCCCAGCACCTCCGCCTCCGCATCGAGCCCCACCTCGCCCGCGGCGGCGTCGTGCTCTGCGACCGCTTCGCCGACTCGACCACCGTCTACCAGGGCATCGCCCGCGGCCTCGACCCGGATTTCATCGCCGCCATGCACCGCTTCACCATCGGCCGACGCTGGCCCGACCTGACGATCGTCCTCGACCTCGATGTCGACGTCGGCCGCGAACGCGCCCGCCAACGCGGCCGACTGGCACCCGGACCGGCCGACCGCATCGAGGCCGAGGCCAGGCCCTTCCACGAGGCCGTCCGAAACGGCTTCCTCGCCCTCGCCGCCACCGCCCCCGAGCGCTTCCGGGTCATCCCCGCCGACGCCGACCCGGCCGCCGTCCACGCCCGCATCCTCCTGGAGGTCGACCGTGCCCTTGGCGGAGTTCCATGACGCCTTCCCCGACCTCTGCCGACGCCTGCTGACCTCGCGCCGCGCCGGCCGCCTCGGCCAGTCCTACCTCCTGGTGGGCGACAACCCGGGCCTCCTCGGGCGACTCGCCACCGCCTGGGGCCAGGTCTGCGCCTGCACCCAGCCCCGGCCCGACGGCGACGCCTGCGGCCAGTGCGATAACTGCACCCGCCTCGCCAACGGCACCTACCCGGAACGGATCGACCTCACCCCGGAATCGAAGTCGCGCAGCATCGTGGTCGAGCGCATGCGCGAGTTCGAGACCCGCCTTAACCTCACCGCCCAGGCCAGCCGGCCGAAGATCGGCATCGTCGCCGAGGCCGAATGCATGGGCATCGAGGCCCAGAATGCCTTCCTCAAGACCCTCGAGGAACCCCCGCCCCATACCGTCCTGATGCTCTTCACCACCCAGCCGCGACGACTCCTCGCCACCATCCGCTCGCGCTGCCAGACCATCGCCGCCCTGCAGAACCACAACGACTACGACGACCTCCGCCAGTACGGCCTCTTCGCACTCCTGGCACAGCTCCGCCGACAGCAGGGCGCCGCCGTCGGCCTCGCCATCTCCTCACGCCTCCAGGCCGTCTTCGCCACCCTCCAGGACCAGGCTCAGGAGGCCGTCGGCGGCGACGCCGACCCGCGCTGGGCCGAACTCGCCGAATCCGATAAACGCCTCGTCAAGGTCATCGAGGAACGCCAGACCAACCGCGTCACCGCCGACTACGTCCGCCGCCGCCGACTCGTCGAAGACGCCATCGCCGCGTGGTTCCTCCAAGAACGACTCCGCGCCGCCGGCGTCAGCCCGGCGCTCCTCCCACACCCGGAGTTCTACGCGGACCTCCCCGATGACCTCCGGCACCTCGCCCCGCCGGAACCCGACGAAGCCGACGAAAACCTCCGACTCGTCAACGACCTCACCCGCAGCCTCGGCGCCTATGTCCCCGAGGCCCTCGCCCTCGATGCCTTCTGCCTCGCCGTTACCGAGAAGGCCCCGCCGCCCCAACCGCCTCGCCGATAGCCCTGAATCGCGTCCCGGCAACACACTGTTGTCAAAGTTCCGCACAGGTTATCAACAGGCTTGCACGCAGCCCGCGGCCAGGCTCCGTTTTCTCTCTCAACGCATTGTCTGCCATCGCATTGCAAAAAAACAACCGCGGCCTTGTGCAGGCCCTTGACAGCGCCTCTGGGGCATGCCGTCAAGTTATGCACAAGGCCGCGGCGCGGGCGGAAGCCCCGCTGCCACGGGGCTTTCCGTCCTCAGAACTCAGGGCACCCGGATGCCGGCGCTGCTCTCGCGGCAGCGCGCCAGGAGGTCCATCAGCGCCAGGGTCTGGCGGGCCGGAACGAACACCGGCGCGGTGCCGCGGATGGCCTGGGCGAGGTTGGTGTGGACGTCGACCTGGTAGGCGGGATCGACGGGGACGGTCTCGGTCTGCACCGGCAGGGTCTCGGACGGGTACTTGCGGTCGGTGCTGGCGAGGCTGGGGTTGACCTCGCGGGCCGGCAGGGCGGCGGGGTCGAACCAGCGCACGGTGATCTGGTTGTTGAACAGCTCGACGTTGCCGCAGGTGCCCCAGACGATGATCTCGTAGGGGAGTTTCCCGACCGTCGCCTGGCTGATGGTGCAGTCGGCGACGACGCCGCCCTTGAGTTCGAGGAGGATCTTCACCACGTCGTCGGCATCGCCCAGCGACGCCACCTTCTGCAGACAGCACCAGACGCGATGGATGTCATAGCCGACGAGCTGCAGGACCTGGTCGAGGTAGTGCGCCCCGTAGTTGTTGAGCATGCCGCCGCCGTACTTCTGCAGGCTCTGCCAGTCGTTGCGGCGGGCGAAGCTGAAGGCGCCGCGCTGGAGCATGGTGACGCGGCCGATGCGGCCGTCGTTGACGATGCTCTTGAGGTGCTGGAAGTAGGCACCGAGGCGGTGCGGCTGATACACCGTCAGGACCTTGCCGGCCTTCTCCGCCGCGACGACGATGCGCTCGGCCTCGGCGTAGGTCGGCGCCATCGGCTTCTCCAGGAGCACGTGCAGGCCGTGCTGGAAGGCCGTCATCACCATCGCCTCGTGCAGGTGCGTCGGGGTGGCGATGACCACCGCGTCGAGATTGCCCTTGGCACACATCTCGGTGAAGTCCGCGAAGGCCTGGCAGCCGTAGGTGTCCACGGCCTCCTGGCGCCGCGCCGCCTCGGTGTCGGCCACCGCGGCCAGCGTCCAGTCCGCGTGCGCCCCAAGGCGCTTGCAGTGGAAGGCCCAGCCAATGCGACCCAGGCCGGCAACACCAATCCGCAGTTTCTTGTCCGCCATGTCGGTACCTTTCATCCGTGCAGGGTGCGCTCTCGCATCCAGATGACGCCAACATAACCGCCGACACCGCCAGGTAAAGCGGACACCGGGGACACCGGGGACACCGGGGACAACGGTGGGACAGGGCGGACGACGAAGACGCTGCCGCAGGCCGCGCCGATGGGGCGCGCGGAGATCCACTCGGGAGAGTGGCGGTCCCAG
>JAAYZO010000153.1 GCA_012514865.1 Lentisphaerota bacterium
CGGCCTGGCCGGCGGCATGCGCCGGCGCCAGGATCACCGGCGCGCGGCCATCCACCACCAGCGCCGTACGCCGCGAAGGCGGCGGCCAGGCGGCGAAGTCCGGCAGGACATCGGAGGCGGCCTCGGCGACCAGAGCGACCGCCGGGACCAGGGCGAACAGGATGGTCGAAGCACGCATCGGGTGAACACTCCTCCATGGCGCCGGGCGCAGCGGCCATCAGACCGTTTGCCGAAACCCCGACAGGACCCGTACCCAGACCGGCCGGACGGCACCGGCGACGGACCGACCGCGCCCGGCCGACGCCGTGGCGCGACGGGTTACTGTGGCGCGGCTTTCCCCGTGGGCAAACCGCCCGGGGGGGCTGGCCGCAGGGCCGATCGAAGATCGCGTCAGGGCTTTCCCGCCGGAGACGATTCCTCGAGGGTCACCAGGTCGACGGCCAGGCCCGCCGCCGCGACGCGGACCTCGAGGTAGCCCGGCGGCTGGCCCTGGAGATTCCAGTGCGACGAGGGCGCGACGTAGACCTTGGACGGCCCCAGGCGGAACTCCTGGCGCGCGTGGGTGTGGCCGAAGAACAGCGCGGCGGGCGCATGGCGGTTGACCAGGTCGGCCAGGAGACGCTGGTCGCCCAGGGCGAGGTACATCACCGCGTCGGCGCCGCTCGGATGCGGCGGGACGTGGCCGCAGACGATGACGCGGTCGACCTCCGGGGCACGGCGGAGTTCGGCCTCCAGCCAGGGCCACTGCGGCTGGCCGCGGATCGACTGTGCGGTGAGGTGGCCGTAGTGGTCGCCGAAGGCGGCGTTGCACACCATAACGAACCGGCAGCGGTGGCGGGTGAAGGCGTAGAAGTCGCGCTCGCCGAAGAGCTCCGGGAAGGCCTTGCGGAGGGCGGCGCGCACCGCCGGCGAGTCGCGGTTGCCGGCGACCGGATACAGCGGCAGCCGCGCCGCGGCGCGGGTCAGGGCGGTGAGGTCGGGCTGCTGGGTGACGGGGTCGAGGGGCGGCATGATGTCGCCGAGGACGAGAAGGAACTCCGGCCGCGAGGGGCGCCGCAGGATGGCCTCGATGAGCTGCTCCCAGCGCTCCAGGCCCGAGGGCAGGCCGGACCAGAGGGTCTCGTTCAGATGCGGATCGGCGACCACCGCAAAGACATACTCAGGCGGAGAGGCCGACGGGGCAGTCGCCGCACCGGCGTCGGCCGCCGACACACCGACGCAGGGTGCCAGAGACACGGCCGCCAACAGCAGCCACAGGCGCCGGCACCACCACGCCACCATGACCCGACCGACACAGCCGCAGAGAGACATCGCCCGGACTCCTCTTACGCCCGACCGCGCCGCTCCTACTGTAGTGCCCCTCAACAGCGCCTGCCATAGCGAGCGCGTCCACGAGCCGTGGCGGCGTCGACAGCGCCCCGACGCGATGTTCCGTACGAGCGGCGGCGTTTCCCAGCCGCGCGCCGCTCACCCGGCTACGGCTGGCCGGGCGGCAGGAGGGTATAGAGCCGCCGCAGGCCGACCGCGGGTCCGGGGGCGAAGGCGCCGGGGGCGCCGGCGGCGGCGAAGATCCTCGCCGCCTCCATCTCGCTGCCGGCGACGGCGTGCAGGCTGACGCCCGGCATGCCGCGCAGGCGCGGCCAGAGGCCTTCCGGGAGGCGGTTCTCGGCGAAGACCGCCTCGGCGGGCATGCCGAAGTTCGCCCAGTAGTAGCGGAAGGTCGGGAAGTCGTAGGCGTCGGTCAGGACCATCGGCCGCGGCGGCCGCTGATCCTGGCTGGAGACCAGCGCCGCGAGGCCGCGCAGGTCGGTGCGGCCGCGGTAGTACTGCTGCAGGAGGTCCTGCGGGTGTTCGCCGCGCCGGACCGCCTGCTCGCAGCGCCAACTGGCGGCGCGTTCCCAGGCGAAGCCGATCAGCACCGTCAGGCCGACCCAGGCCAGGAAGCTGCGGCGCGTGCAGGCGCCGGCCGAGCGCAGGGCGCGGAAAACCGCGAAGGTGAAGGGCACCAGGTAGAGCAGGTAGACGCGCGGGAAGGGCGCGTTGGTGTACTTGCCCAGGGCACTGGCAAGGATCGGCACGGCCAGACAGCCGGCGTAGAGCCACGACCACGAGCGCGCCGCCGCCGCGGCCGGCGTCACCGGGCGCCGACGCAGCAGCAGCACCGGCAACGCCAATGCCGGCCAGCTCAGATGCGCCGCAAAGCCGAGGGCCACGGCCCCCAGAACCGCCAGACCCGAGGGCCATCCGGAGGTGATCGTGAGGACCTTCACGAACTGGTCCCAGATCGTCAGGTAGTAGCTCAGGCCCAAGGCCGCGGCGCCGGCCAGGACCGCCGCGCCGGCCAGACGCCGGCCGCGGCGGATGGTGCCCATGGGCCCGAGGAGCACGAAAAGCGCGTGGGCCAGCCCCAGCAGGGCATTCGAGGGGATCACCAGGGGCAGCAGCAGCAGCGCCAGGCACTGCAGCACCAGCCCGCGGCGCCAGCGGCCGTCGGACATCTCGGCCAGGCCGGTCACCGCCACCGCCGAGAGCAGCATCGTCAGCGCGTAGCCGCGGAACTCGCCGGCGAAGGCGCCGAAGACCGGGCTGATGGCCAGGGCCACGCCGGCCAGACACGACAGCTCCGCGCCCAGCCAGCGTCGCCATGACCGCAACGCCACCAGCATCACCAGAGCCCCGCAGACGATGTTCGGCAGACGCAGGACGAACTCGTCGCTGGTGAAGCCCATGAAACGCACCCACCACCAGCCGAGGGCCGAGAAGAGGATGTGGTTATTCGCCACCGGGTAGGACCGGAAGACATGCAGCGGGCCGCGGCCCTCGGGGCCGAGCACGAAGTCGCCCAGGGTGATCACCTCTTCATGCCAGAACTCCGACAGGACCCACGGCAGGATGCGCACGAGGTACAGCGCCAGGCAGATGAGGAACCACTTCCCGGCGGTCAGGGCCTCGTCAGCGAGGGGCTGCCGCGCAGAGCGGCTCAGAGCGGGTGCGGCCACAGTCGTGTCTCCGGTCGACGGAACTGGCCTGGATCCTTCGCGAAGCCCATCGCGTCGCTCACGATCCACGGGCGCCGCACTATACTGCGGCGCACGCTCCGACGCGCAGCGCTCCGCGCCGTTTGCCAAGGCCAGTCACACGGCGTCCTGCTTGACCAGTTGCAGGAATTCGTTCCGGGTCGCCTCCGAGTGGTGGAAGCTGCCGAGCATGGCCGAGGTGACCATGCGCGAGTTCTGCTTCTGGACGCCGCGCATCATCATGCAGAGGTGCCGCGCCTCGAGGATGACGCCGACGCCCTCGGCGTCGATGCTGTCCTTGATAATGCGGGCGATCTGCTGGGTGAGGCGCTCCTGGAGCTGCAGACGGCGCGCGTAGCAGTCCACCAGGCGGGCCAGCTTGCTGACGCCGAAGACGCGGCCGCGCGGGATATAGCCGATGTGGCAGCGTCCCCAGAAGGGCAGCATGTGGTGCTCGCAGAGGCTGAAGACCTCGATGTCGCGCACGATGACCATGTGGTTGCACTCTTCGGTGAAGATGGCATCACCGATGATGGTCTTCGGGTCCTGGTCGTAGCCCTGCGTGAGGAAGCGCAGCGACTCGGCCACGCGCGCGGGGGTCTTCAGGAGGCCTTCACGGGTCGGATCTTCGCCGATGTCGACGAGCAGTTGGCGGATCAGGTCTTCAGTCATCCATGTCTCCTGGCAGGGCCCGCCCATCAGTCCCGGGCGCGGCCCATGAATCGATCGAGTTCGCGCCGTTGCGCCGGGTCGAGGCGGCGGACCATGCAGGCCGGCCGCGCCATGAGGGTCTGGCGGGCCGCGACCTCGAGCACCTCGAGCCGGTCGAAGGCCTGCAGCAGGGTATCGCCGACGGTCAGGACGCCGTGGTTGCGCAGCAGGACGCAGACGCCGCGGGCCACACCGGCCGAGACCGCCGCGGCGAGGTCGGCGGTGCCCATGCGGGCGTACTCGGCCATGACCGGATCGCCGAGCAGGGCGTAGGCCTCGGCGGTCAGATGCGTGTCGATGCCCTCGGCGCAGGCGCAGAAGAAGCTGGCGGTGACCGGGTGGGCATGCACGATGGCCCGCACCTCCGGATGTGACCGGTAGATCGCCAGATGCATGGCCGCCTCGATGCTCGGGCGCAGCTCCGGGGTCTCGTTGACGCCCGCCAGCGTGAGGATGCCGACCTGTTCGGCCTGCATCTCGCCCTTGTCGATCGCCGACGGCGTCAGCACGACGTGGGCCTCCCCGGCGCGGCAGGAGAGATTGCCGCCGGAGGTCGTGGTCAGGCCCTGGCGGTAGAGCCGCCGCATGAAATAGGCGACCTGGTCGCGCTCGTTCTGGAACCGCATCTCGGACCCTCTTCGGAAGACCGCGCCGGGGGCGATGCCGCGGGCCGGTCCGACGGGGCCGGCCTGGCAAAGACTCCCGACGTCGTTAGTGTAGTGGATCGACGCGAATCCGCCACAGCCCCCCGCGAAGGACCCGCATGCCCCAGCCTGCCTACATCTTCGATCTCGACGGCACCCTCGTCGACTCACGCCAGGACCTGGCCACGGCCGTCAACCTCATGCGCCGTGACCTCGGCCTGCCACCCCTGCCCCTCGACACCGTCGTCGGCTTCGTCGGCCATGGCATACGCCGCCTGGTCGAACGCGCCCTGCAGGATGCCGGCACACCGGGGCCGTCGGTCGACGACGGCATCGGCCTCATGCGGGACCACTACGCCGAGCACCTCCTCGACCAGACCGCGCTCTATCCCGGCACCCTCGCGGCTCTCACGGCCCTCGCCGGCACCGGCGCCCACCTGGCCATCGTCACCAACAAGCCGGGCGAGCCGGCCCGGCGCATCTGCGACCGCCTCGGCCTCAGCGCCCTGGTGCCCCGCATCCTCGGCGGTGACGCCTGCCCCAGGATCAAGCCCGACCCCATGCCCCTGCTCGAGGTCCTCCGCCAGAGCGGCGCCGACCCGACGCGCTCCTGGATGATCGGCGACCACGTCACCGACCTCGAGGCCGGCCGCCGCGCCGGGCTGCGACGCTGCCTCTGCCGGTTCGGCTTCGGCGATCCGGGCAGCGAGGTGCCGGACCTCGCCGTGGACAGCCTCACTGAGTTCGCCGCCCATGTCCTGCGCCCACGCTGAGGCCGCCCGGACGGGTCGGCGCAGCCGCCGGCTCAGGCCGCCGGCGTGGCGACGTCGGCGGCGGGGCGGTCGGTGCGCCGGCGGGCTCCGGTGAGGGTCAGCCGCGCCAGAATCTCGGCGCGGATGCGCCCGACGGCCGCCAGCACCGACTCGGCCTCCGGCGGCGTCGGCAGGCGGTCGGCGAAGACCATGCGTGCATGGGCGGCCGCGAAGAGCCGGTAGTCCGTGGCCACCGCCGGCTCGGCACGCCGCAGCCACTCGGCGAACTCCATGGCGTCGAGGTTGGCGGGGCGGACGAGCCGGCCGAGACGGAGGACCTCGGTGAGCGCCTCGCCGCAGGCGGCCAGCAGCACGGCGGGGTCGTGATGGCGCTGACGCAGGGTGCGCTCCCAGCGCCGCCGGCAACGCCAGCGCGCCCAGGCCGTCCCGATCAGCCCGGCCAGCCAGCGCCGGCGGTTCCAGAGCACCATGACCGCCAGCAGCACCAGCCCGAGGACCACGAAGGACGCGGCCGTCAGCGAACGCGCGAAGGCCACCAGGCGACGGGCCGCGCTCCGGACACGCTCCCAGAGGTCGGCACCCCAGGCGACGAGGCCCTGCCGGGCCGCCGCAAGGCGTTCCCGGGACCACTCCTTCAGGGTCAGGCCGGCCGCCTTGGCCACCGCCCCGGCGTCAGGCTCGAGGCTCTTCGACTCGACCATGGCACGGGCGTAGATGTCCTCGGCCAGACGCGTCACCGGGTCGCGGCGGGTCGACTTGGCCGGCTCCGTCGGCGGCGCCGCCGACGGCGGGGCCGGCGGCGGCGGGGCGCGCAGGGTCAGCTCCGGCGGGCGCGCGTTCCAGTCGTCACCGAAGGGGTCCATGAGGCGTCGCAGGAAGGACGGCCCCGAGTCGAGGCGGAGGTTCCCGGGGGCGACGCCGTCGAAGGTCAGCCAGCCGTACGGCTCGATGAAGATCTGGGTCCAGGCGTGGGCGTGGTACTCGTAGACCTCGAAGACATTGGCCAGGAGGTTGTGATTGCCGGGCGAGTAGCCGGTGGCCAGGCGGGCCGGCAGGCCGACCAGGCGGGCCAGGACGGTGAGGGCCTGGGCGAAGTGCTGGCAGTAGCCCTCGCGGCTCTCGAAGAGGAAGTGGTCGACCAGCTCGTGGTCCTCGGGCACGGGCGCCGGGGTGAGGCTGTAGGTGTAGTGCTGGCGGAGGTGGTTCTGCAGGGCGAGGGCCTTCTGCATGGGCGTGGTGCAGTCCTGGGTCAGGGCGGCGGCGAGGCGGCGGGTGCGTTCGGTGATGATGCGGTCGGGCAGCCGGCGGTAGTTCCAGCCCTGGTGGGCGAAGCTCTCCCAGCTCGCCGGGTCGAGCGAGCTGTCGATCGTCGGCACCTCCGAGGTGCTGCGGTAGCGCCAGGGCAGCGCCGGCGGCGCCGTGCGCAGGTAGGCGCCGGCGGCATCGCGGAAGACGACCGCGGCGGCCGACTCGGCCGCGGCGCCGGACACGATGGCGTTCTGGCCGTCATCCCAGAGGCAGCGCGTCACGCGGAAGGCCCCCGGCAGGCGGCTGCTGAAGGCCTTCTCGACGCTGATCTGCTGCTCGATCTTGCGGGCGCCCTGGCCCTGGTGACGGTCCAGGCCGCTCTGGCCGCCCCGCAGGATGGGCGACAGGCGCCAGGTCTTGCCGTCGTAGAGGTCATAGAGCTGCGCCAGCCAGTAGAGCTTCGCCGGCGACTGCACGCGCATGACCAGGTCGGTGCCGATGCCGGCGCCGCCGAGGCCCTCGCGGGCGTCCATCTGGGCCGGTCCGGGCTGGGTCGGCACGCCGTGGCGGGCCTTCGGGTCGATGACCGGATTCGGGTCGGTGCGCTTGGCGGTGTCGGCCGTCTGCCGGCTGCCGGGGTCGCCGCGCGAGAGGAGCTGCGTGGTCGGCTGGAGCCACTGCCGCCAGAGCACCGGGAAAGCCTGCTCCTGAGTGGTCCGGAAGCCGACCGGTATGAGGCCGATGGAGCGGCCCTGCGGCAGCGGGAAGGCGGGCACCAGGAAGACGAAGAAGGCGCAGGCCAGGGTCAGGTGCGCCAGGCGGTAGCCCCAGTTGGCGACGAAGCGCGGCGGCGGCATCAGGCCGGCCGAGCGCTCGGCGGCGGCGAGGTTGGCGGTGCGGGTGCCGTACATCAGCAGGACGGCCGCGAACAGGTAGACACCCAGGACCGGCAGGTAGACCGGCCGGCCGGGCATGACCCCGCCGTAGCCGAGCAGCACCAGGGAGATAAGCCCGAGCAGGCCATACTCGCGGGCCACGCCGCCGAGAGCGAGGGCGACGCCGAGCACGGCGGCCGATTCGACCAGGACCACGTCCACGGCGTGGCCCTGCATGCGCAGCCGCCACCAGGCCAGGCCGGCGCCGGCGACGACCACCTGCAGGACCTGCCGCAGCCACCCCGGGAACCACCGCCGCGGCAGCCGCGCCAGGAGCCCGAGCGGCAGGAGACTCGCCACCACCGCCAGCACCAGCGTCGGATGGCCGTGCTGCACCAGCGCCGC
>JAAYZO010000154.1 GCA_012514865.1 Lentisphaerota bacterium
AGAAGGGGAGTTCCAACCAGTCCATTCATCCGACCTCGTGCCTCGGCGGCTGACGGTGGCGTTGGGCGTCCTACGCCGACCGCCTGACCAGGCGTTCGGCTTCGAGGAAGACGGGCTGCACGGGGCCGAGGAACGCCCCGGCAAATGGCGCGACCACGTTGGCAGGTTCGAAGTTCCGGCAGTCGGGCGTACCATCCTGCCGAGCGCTATCTCATAGTTCCCTATCCCCCCAAATGGCGCTATGGGTCCCCTTGTTTCGGACGCAGCGCACACACAGAGAACCGTCAGGTGGCTCTGGAAGCCCGAAGGAACCTGCGGCACCGGCACTGGGGCCGAACACCGCGCACCGCACCCACTCACCACCCCACCCTCTGCGTTCTCTGCGCCCTCTGCGGCGAAAGCCCCTCCGCAAGGCCGATGGCGCCGCGCGATCCTTCATAGGAGCCGGAGCCCTCGCCGCCGGGGCGCCGAGGGAGGCCTTCGCGCCGGGTTGAGGTTGCCGGGTGCCTCCGGAGGGTCTAAGGTCATGCCGGTCTCACGATGGAGGACGCTTCCATGACGGGTCGGCAGATCGTCTTTCCGGAGCGCGGCAGGGCTGTCGTCGAGGAGGTGGCCGTGCCCGCCCCAGGGCCTGACGAGGTCCTTCTGGAGAGCGACTACTCGGTAATCAGCGCCGGCACCGAGCGTGCCAACCTGATGCAGTTGCCGAACACGGTCACCGCCGAGCGCGGCTTTCCGCACCACCCCGGCTACAGCGCGGCGGGCCGTGTGGTGGCGATCGGCGCGGGGGTCCGCGACCTGGCGGTCGGCGACCGCGCCCTGATCACCTGGGGCGGTCATCGTTCGCACACGATTCGGAAGGCCTCCGGGCTCACCCGCGTCGACGAGGGCATCGACAGCCTCGACGCCGCCTTCGCGCACATCGCGTCGTTCCCGATGCTGGGCGTGCGCGTGCTGCATCTCGAGCTGGGCGAGTCGGCGCTGATCATGGGCATGGGCATCCTCGGCGCCTTCGCGGTGCAACTGGCGCGTCTCTGCGGTGCGGAGCCCGTGCTGGTGGCCGATCCCGACCCCGTCCGCCGCGACCTGGCCCTCCGCCTCGGCGCCAGCGCCGCCCTCGCGCCGGATGCCCCGGCCTTCGCCGAGCAGGTCAAGGCCGCCAGCGGCGGCAGCGGACCGAATGCCGTCGTCGAGGTCACCGGCGCGGCGCTGGCCCTGCAGCAGGCCCTCGACGTCATCGCCTTCGAGGGCCGCGTCGCACTGCTCGGATGCACCCGGCGTTCGGATGTCCCGATCGACTTCTACCAGAAGGTCCACCGGCGCGGCGTCGCCCTCATCGGCGCCCACACCATGGCCCGGCCGAAGCACGAGTCCCGCCCCGGGCGCTGGACCGAATCCGACGACTACCGCACCTTCCTGCGGCTCGTCGCGGCGGGCCGCCTCGAGATCCGGCCGCTGATCTCGGCGGTCGTCCCGCCGGAGGACGCCCCCGCCGTCTATCAGCGTCTCGCCGAGGAGGCCCACCCGCCACTCGGGATCGTCTTCGACTGGAGGAGCGCACGATGACACCGATACGCTACGGCGTCTGCGGCCTGGGCCGGATCGGCCAGGTGCACTGCCGCCACTTCACCGCCGACCGCGAGCACTACCGCCTGGTGGCGGTCTGCGACCGCGACCGCGAGCGCGCCGTGCAGGTCGCGGCCGAGCATGGCGGCACCCCTCACGAGCACCTGGACGATTTCCTGGCCGAGCCCGACATGGAACTCGCCATCCTCGCGACCCGCTCGCTCGACCACGCCGAGCATGCCCTCCAGGCTCTCGCCGCCGGCAAGATGGTCCTGCTCGAGAAGCCGATCGCGGTCACCGCGAACGACCTCCGGACGCTCGAGCAGGCCGACCGCGACTACCCCGGCAGGCTGTTCTTCCTGCACAACCACCGCTTCGAGCCGGCCTTCGAGACCATCCGGAGCATCATCGACAGCGGCCTGATCGGGCGGCTCCAGGTCGTAAAGCTGTGCCGGCACCACCCCTACCGCCGGCGGGCCGACTGGCAGACCCTCCTGAGCTGCGGCGGCGGCCAGCTCAGTTGCTGGGGGCCGCATCTGATCGACCAGGCCCTGCAGTACATCGGCGCGCCGGTCAAGGAGGTCTGGAGCTACCTGCGGCGTCTGGCCAGCCCGGGCGACGCCGACGACCACGTCCGCATCATCCTCACCGGCACCAACGGCATCGTCGCCGAGATCGAGATCAGCGACGCGGTGACGCTTCCCGAGCCGTACTGCATCGCCCGCGGCGACCGCGGCGGCCTGGTCTGCGCCGACGAGAAGCAGATCCGCGTCCGCGCCATCGACCCGGCCTTCGTCCTGCCCGACGTCAGCGCCAGCGCCGGTCAGCCGCCCCCTTCCGGCGGCTATGGCAACAACGAGCCGCTGCCCTGGATCGACAAGGTCCTCCCCGTCGAGCCCGCCGGCGATATGTGGAGACTCGTCGAAGACCGCATCGCCCGGCACCTCTTCGACGCCATCCGCCGCGGGGTGACCTTTCCTATTAAGAACGCCGACGCCTTCGAGGTGGTCCGGGTGACCGAGCAGGTAAAACGCCAGAACCCGCAGTTCCCATGGATAGGCTGACCACGATGAGCACGCTCCGCATCGGCCAGATCGGCATCTGCCACGAGCACGCGTCCGGCGCGATGAACGCCCTGCGGCGGCGGCCGGACCTCTTCGAGGTCGTCGGCGTCGTCGACGACCGCGCCACCACCACCGCCGCCCACGTCCGCCGCGACGACCTGCGGCCCTACGAAGGCCTCGCCTGGCTCAGCGAGGAGGCCATCCTCGCCACGCCCGGCCTGCAGGCGGTCGTCGTCGAGACCCCCAACGCCGACCTCGTGCCCACCGCCCTGCGCTGCCTGGCGCGCGGGCTGCCGATGCACATGGACAAGCCCGGCGGCGAGGACCTCGAGCTCTTCCGGAGGCTCCGCCTGGGCTGCGAGACGCGCGGGCTGCCCTTCCAGATGGGCTACATGTTCCGCGCCAATCCGGCCATCCAGTGGTGCCTGGAGGCCGTCCGCTCCGGCTGGCTCGGCGAGATCTTCGAGGTCCAGGGCAGCATGAGCCACAACTACGGCGACGACGCCTACCACGACTACATCGGGCGGCTCCCGGGCGGCCTCATGTTCAACCTCGGCTGCCACATCATCGACCTGGTCGTGGCCATGCTGGGCCGGCCCGCCGGGGTGACACCCATCCTGAAGTCCGCCCCGGGCTTCCCCGACGCCATCCGGAACCACTGCCTGGCAATTCTCGAGTACCCGTATGCGACCGCAACGGTGCGCTCCTGCAGCCTCGAGGTCGACGGCCTGCCCCGGCGCCGCCTCAGGATCTGCGGCACCAACGGCACCGCGGAACTCGCGCCGCTCGAGCGCTTCGACGGCCGGCCGCT
>JAAYZO010000018.1 GCA_012514865.1 Lentisphaerota bacterium
ATGTACAGTACCGGATTGCTGTGCTGGGCTGTCATCTCAGGGTCTCCTCGTGTTGGCAGACTGATGTTCCGCGACAGAACTTCAGGCTAACGCGGGTTCCCTTGACAGTCCAGCATAGCATCTCCACGCGGTGGCGCGAGCGCCGTTGCGCCGGTGGGGCGACGGTACCGCCTGCCGGGTGCGACTGCCGCCGCCCCCGACGAGCACCGCCCTGCCGGCCCGTCACTGCCCCAGCGGGCAGCTCCAGATCGTCGCCTGGCTGGCGACGTAGGCCCGGCCGCCCAGGATCGCCAGGCCGGCTGTGACCGGCACCGGCGACGGCGCCACCCACGACCCCTCCAGCGTCGCCGGGTCGATGCGCACCAGGCCGCGCGTGAAGGCCGCGTAGAGCCGGCCATCGGGCTGCCAGAGCAGGCTCGAGCGCAGCGGCCCGCCGAAGCTGCTCAGGTCGGCACGCTGTACCACCTGACGGCTGGCCGGATCGAAGACGAACAGCGTCCCGCCGGCCGCCAGGCCGTAGACGCGGCCGCCGGCGCCGACCTCCAGGCAGACCAGATCGCGGACCTTCGGCACCGGCGAGCCCTGGTACAGGACCTCCTGGCGCTTCCAGTCGTAGAGGTACAGCACCGCCTCCTCCGCCTGGGTGTGGCCGCCGCCGGGGGCCTCGACGCTGGTGCCGCCGACCAGAGTCCCGTCCGGCAGGACCTTCAGCGCGATGGTGCTCTGGTTCGGTATGAGGCGCTCGTGCGTGACCAGCGTCGCCGTGCCGGTCTCGAGGTCGACGATGCCCAGGCCGCCGCCGACACGGCCATAGCCGGCGAAGCCCGCCATGAAGACGTGGCGGCCGTCGGGATGCGCGGCGGCCGTCCGCGGCCGGCAGATGTCCTCTTTCCAGCGTGCCAGCTCGCGCGGGTTCGGGTCGGCGCCGTAGCCGCCGTCGAAGGGCTTCGTGGTGTCGAAGAGGTGGAAGATGCCGTAGGCGTAGGACGGCGCGGCGATGAAGCGGCCCTGCACAGCCATGGCGCAGAAGTTGCCGCCGCCGACATCCTTGACGGCCCCGAGGTCGGTCATGAGATCCTGTCGCGGGTCGAAGCGCACGAAGTGCATCGGGTGCGCCGAGGAAGCGTAGAGCTGGCCATCGGGTCCGGCGATCATCGAGGTGATCTGGGCGCCGCCGGAGGTGTACGTCAGCGCCACGCGTCGCGGCTCGGCGGCGCCGGGTGTGGTGATCTCGACGCTGGCGGTCTCGAGGCTGACCTTCCAGGTGCGGCCGTCGCCCCAGTCGCCGATGCGGCCGCCGTAGCCGATCTGGCCGCCGGCCAGCTTCGGGCTGGCCGCGGCACGCTCGATCGGCTCGGCCTTGCCCTCGAAAAGACGGTACCACTGCGCGCCGGCCACGCCGTAGGCCTTGCCATCCGTGCCGGTGTACACCGAGGCCGAACCCACCGTGCGCTGCGCGTCGGCCAGGAGCTGGCGGACCTCACCGCTGGCCAGGTGGCAGGCCGGCAGGCTCATGCGCGCCGTGCCGATGCCGCCGTAGAACCATCCGGCGCTGTCGTAGGCCAGGGTGTTGAAGTAGTGCTCGGCGGGGTCGACCTGGCCGTGATCCTGGAAGGTCTTCGTCTCCGGATCGAACGACACCAGGCGGCAGTCCGGGTGCGTACCGATATAGATACGGCCGTCCGGACCGTCGATAATCGCCTGCCCCACCATGTGCTGCGACGCCGCGTGCGACTTGCCGTGGAAGGTGAACGCCGCCGTCGCCGGGTCGAACTCCATCAGATGGCCGCCCTCGCCGGTGTAGAACCGGCCATTGCGGCTGAGCAGCGAGGCGAAGGCCCCCGCGAAGGGCACCCCTTCCGGGTAGGCGACCTGCGTGGTCTCGCCCCGATCGACGTCGACCACCAGGAGGTACCCCCGCGGACTCAGATCCAGCGGCACCACCACCAGCAGGCAGCGCCCGTCGGCCGTCTTGACCGCCGCCGCGCCGCGTACCTCGCCGACCGGCGCACCAATGCCGTGAGAACGGAACTCGACCTGGCTCATCGCCGCCACCCCCGTCAACAGACTCACCAAGACCACATCGCGGAATCGCATCGTTCACATGCCTCCATCGTTGAGCAGGACTATAGCGCCTCGCCGCCCGAGCGCCCGGCGGGCGCCGGGCCGGCGCCGCAGGGAAGGGGACACGGGGGACACGGGGGACACGGGGATGGGAACGCCGAACGCTCAACGCTCAACGTCCAACGCCGAAGCATGCGGCTGGTGTCGAGAGGTCTCCACAGGTATCGTTAGGTCTCGACAGGTGCCGGCAGGTGTCGTCAGGTGTCGATAGGTTTCGACGGGTGTCGATGGGTGCCGATGGGAACGCCCGCCACCCACCGCCCAACGCCCGACGCCGGTGCACGGCGACGCGGGCAGCGGCCACACCCGGGAGCGCCGGCCGCCGGGCGCGGGGCTGATCGAAGATCGCGTCAGAGCCGGCCTGGCCACCCTGGAGGGGTGCCAGATCGTAGCCGGGGGTCGCGCGAGAGCACGACCCCCGGAAACGCAAACCCACGAAGCATGCACCCTGGAGGGCATACGCGTCAACTTAGTGGCTGCTGTTCCTTCCGGCGCAGCGTCTTGCGTGGTTCCTTACGCTGGAAGACGAAGGTGTTCAGGTCCTCGATGGACCACTCCCATGCCTCGC
>JAAYZO010000155.1 GCA_012514865.1 Lentisphaerota bacterium
CGGCGCACACTATCCGCGTGAACGCGGCACTCTGACCCCGGACTCCACAACTGCACCACGACGCGATGTTTCATACGCGTCCGGCCTCGGCCTGTGGAGGAAGACCCAATAGACGGTAGAGCCACGCACGGCGCCGTGGACCTACTCGCGTGCCGCGGCGGGGGGCGCCGGCGGGGCGGGGGTGGGCGCCACGAGCCGAGTGGCGCTCTCCCGGGCGCCGTGGGCGGCCGCCCGGGAGGGGTCCACGAGCGGCGCCGTGGACCTACTCGCGCGCCGCGTCTCAGCGCACCGTCCAGCGTGCCGTCGCCTGGCGGCCCGAGGCCAGCTCGCGGACAGCGATCGTCCACTCGCCGGGGGCGTCGTTGGGGGCGACGTCGAGGGTGAGTTCCAGGGCGCCGCCCGGGGCGGCGTACCAGCCGCAGCCCTCGGCGGTCTGGCCCTGGGCATCGCGGATATCGACGCGCAACGGCACCACCGCATCGACCGCGGCGCCGGTGTCGTCGGTGACGCGGATGGCGACGCGGGCGCGCTCACCGCGGGCGCTCGTCGCCGGGGCGGCGACCGCGACGGCCGCCAGCGGCCGCGCCGTGATCATGTAGAGGCGGCCCTCGCCGGGGCCGAACTCGGCCGGCAGGCGCAGGACGCCATCCTCGGCGCGCGCCGCGACGGCCTGGCCGGCCAGGAGGTCGTAGACCGCACCGGCGGGACGCCGGACCGTCAGCGTCGCCGTGGTCGGGACGCCCTGCTCCATGACCTTGCGGTACTGCCCGACGTAGGTGCCGTAGGTGCGCTGGTCGTTGAAGGCGAAGAGGTAGTCGGTGCTGCCGGCGCTGCGCACCCGCACGATGGCCTCGGGGGTATCCGCCTCGGCGTAGGGCACGAAGGCATCGCCGAGTTCGGCGCGGAGCAGCTGCGCCTTCTCGATCGACTCCGCCTTGCGGTCGCTGCCGACCTGGCGGACGAGGATATCCGGGCTCAGCCGCGGCGTCAGGATGTCATCGCCGATCAGGATGCCGCCGGCGGCCTGCCAGGCGGCGATGCGGCTGGCGACGCCCTCGGTCAGCACCGGGCAGCCCGGCAGGACCAGCACCGCGTAGCCGTCGAGGCCGTCACGCAGGATCGTCTCGTCGTAGACCACCTCGGGCTGGAGGTGGGCGCGGGTGAGGACGCCGTGCATGCGTCCGACCGGGCCGCCCATGCTGCCGTAGGTGACGCCGCCGTAGTACATCTGCGAGGTGAAGCTCTCGAGCATCGCCACCCGTGCCGGACGGTCCGGGACCTGCAGGAGCATCGGCCCGAGGGGCTTGACGACGCGCGTCATGAGGTCGGCCAGGCGCGGCGCCGTGCCCGGGTGGGTGAAGTCATAGCCGCCGGCCTTGCCCTTATCCCAGAGCGAGCCGGCGCCGTGGTACATGATCGCCTTCACCGGCCGCGACAGCTTCTGCCAGAAGGCGATCTCGAGCATGTCCGGCGGGATGGTGATGAAGCGCGCCTCGGGCAGGCGCTGTTCCCACTCGGCCCACTGGGTGCGGTCTTCGGGCAAGGGCCCGGTGGTCCCCGAGCGATACCAGATGATCTGCGTCATCTTGCTCGGCTGCTGGTAGGACGGGCCGCCCTTGGCCATGGCCATCACCTCGTCGGTGGCCAGGCCCATGACGAGGGGGTCGGGATAGACGTAGGTCCAGTGTCCGACGAGGTCGACCTCGCCGCCGCTGCCCCACTTGCTGGCACAGCGCACCACCGGGTCCCAGTACACCCGCAGAGGCCGCCCGGCGTCGTTCAGGCCGCGTCGCGCCTGGGAGAGGAAGCCGGCATAGCCGTCGCCGCCGCCCCAGATCCAGCGGTAGAAGGTCAGCACCGGGTCGTCGTCGGGGATGATGCGGTCGGCCGGGAAGCCGGCGATGCGGTCGTACTTGACGCCGCCCTTGGTGGTGATGCCGGCGGGGATGTCATAGCCGGCGTAGGCGCGGAACGCCTCGCGGTCCTCGGGACGGAACGAGAGCTTGCCGCCGTCGCGGAACTCGGAGTCGGAGATGACCAGGTCGACGGCCGGGTACATGGCGACGTTGTTGGCGATGGTCCGGCCGGTGTCGTAGGCGAACTGCTGCAGTCTCGGCAGGGCCATGTTGACGGTATCCGTGGAGCGTCCGTCGCGGTCCTGTCCGAAGTAGGCCGGGCGGTCCTGCTCGTAGGCCTTCTGGCTCTCGAAGTAGCCGCCGGGTGACATCTTGCCCATGGCGCGCAGGCCGTCGACGAGGAGCTTGTCGAGGGTGGCGCGCAGGCCGTCGAAGGCCTCGTGGAAGCCGAGGGGCTCGCCGGCGCGCCAGGCCTGGGCGTCGAGCTGGTCCATCCACTGGATGCTGTGGGTGAAACCGGTGGCCTTCATCTGCTCGGGCGAGGCGCCGCCCCACATGACGACCGGGAGGTACGGCGGCAGGCGGTTGCAGAGGGCGTAGTCGAAGACGCCGCTGCCGGCGGCCGGCTGGCCGTCGAGGCGGCCCTCGGCCGTCACGCGCAGGGCGTACGGACCGGCCTTGCCGACGCAAGACAGCGGCACGCGCACCTCGCGCGGCTCGTCGCCCAGATCGCCGACGGGGACCGTGCGGACGCCAATGCCGTCGTCGAGACGCAGGGACACCCCGGCCAGCGCCTGGCCGGCGAGGTTGTTCAGACGCACCACCAGCTCCTGGCCCTCCTCAAGACGTTCGAAGGCGTGACGCTGGTAGGGATGCGCTACCTCGACCGCGATCCAGTCGACGCCGGCGGGGATGCCGGCGCGGATGCGCACTTGCGCCAGGTAGCCCGGGAGGCCGTTGTACATGCTGCCGCAGCGCTCGCCGAGCGACACCGGACGCGGCCCCGGCGCCGCCGGGCCCTTGCCGGGGTGGATCTGGCGGCTGACCATGGCGCCGTCGAAGAAGAGCATGCCGACGCCGCTGCCGCTGTAGGCGAAGGCGACGTGGTGCCAGGTCTCCGGGGCGATCTCCTGGGGCGGCGAGGAGAAGGTGATGACCTCGGCGCCGAGGCCGACGCCGGCCTGCAGGGCGTAGGTCTTGCCGCGGCTGACCTGGCGCAGGTTGAGGTAGTAGTCCTTGTTGAGGTCGGGGTTCTCATGGGTGCGCGGCACGTAGGTCTTGTCGATGATGTAGCCGGTAGTCCAGGCCGGATTCAGCGGCTCGGCCTTGAGCTTGACCCAGGCCTCGAGGGTGAAGGCGCCGCTCGGGGTCGGCCCCTGCCGCCAGGCCGCGGCGGCGCCGTTGGGCTTGTCCTCGCCGGCCGGGTTGTCGAAGCACTCCAGGACGCCGCCGAAGAGGTCGTCGGGGACGACCCGGGCCCGCCCGGAGAGCTTCAGGTCGGCCAGGCCCTTGCCGTCCGACAGCTCGGCACCCGGCTGGAACTGCCAGATGCCCAGGACATCGGCGCCGTTGACATCGTCGCCGCTGAGAATACCCGGCCGCGGCGCCTCGGCCGCGGCGGCGATACCGGCGCCGGCCAGCAGGCCGACCAAGGCCAGCGCCGCGCGGCGCAGGAAGTGACGTGAGGGGCGAACCATGGCTGCTCCTTGTCGTCTGGCGTCATGCCCGTCGGCCGCCGCGCGGCGGTCTCGCCGCGCGAAAGGCCCCCGCAGGCACGCGGCGAGATTACTTCAGGACCTGGAACTCCACCGGCTTGTAGATACCGCCGGCGCCGGCAGTGTTCAGCACGCGCACCACAATCTGGTTGGCCTGGCCCCAGGTGAGGAAGGACCCGACCTCGATGTCGAAGGCGACATTCCAGCCGGCCGTGCCGAGGTCGTGCTCGCCGGCGTAGTGGCCATTGACCCAGACCCAGGTCGACTCGTCGACCGCCTCGAAGTGCAGGACGGCCTCGTTGAACTCGCCGGCGGGCTTGGCCGGCGCCGTGAACTCGTAGCGGTACCAGGCGACGCCCTCGAAGTTCCCGACGGCCTCCGGCAGGGCCTCGTGCCACCACTTGCCGATCACGATCGGCAGCCAGGCCGCGGCGTCGACCTTCGGCGCGAACCACTCCTGGACGTGGCCGGAACGCCCCGGATCCGTGCGGAACAGCCAGCCCTCGAGCGGCAGGGCCTGGCGCGCGATGACCTCGATGGCGTGATCCCAGTTGGGCCGGCGCCGCAACGGCAGGTAGTCGCGGTGGAAGGTCCAGAAGGCCGCCGAAGCACGCCGACGGACCTCGTTGTCAGAGTCGGTCGTGGCCTTCATCAGGGCCGCGTTGACGGCCTCGCTGCGCGGCTGGTAGGCGAGGAGTTCCTCGAGGGCGACCAGGCGCACCAGCGGGCTCTCGTCGGCAAGTGCCGCGGCATACAGCGGCACCGCCTCCAGGCCAAGACGGCCGCGGAGCTGGCGAAGGGCATTGCGGCGGACGACGACATCCGCGTCCTTGCTCATCTCCAGGATGGCAGCGTTGGCCTCGGGGCCGAGGTCGAAGAGCCGCCGCACGGCCTGGCGGCGCGCCAGGCCGGTGCTGTCGGCAATCGTCTTCTGCAACTCGGCGAGGGTGGCCGGCGCCGCCCACAGAGAGGGAGCCAGCAACAGAATCAGGGCCGCCAGGACGGCGCGCCCGTGGCGTGGCGAGTGCAGCTTCATGCTCGGGTGTCTCCAGACGCGACCCGCGACGCGCCCGGCACCGCCGGAGGCGCGGCCGGGGCCGCCTGCGGCCTGCCGAACGCCGCCGGCAGGAGTGCGACGCCCCGCCCGGGGCGCCCCGAAGCCCGGCGCGCTGTCGCGATAGACCGAAGCATAGCCCGCGATGGCCGCCGATGCAACGACGCCACACGGCGGCGGCGCGATGGGGCGGGAGATCCGACGGATCGGCCAGAGGGAACGCCGAACGCCGGAGTGAGCCGGGGTCGACAGGAGACGACAGGAGTCGACAGGGCTCGACAGGTGACGATAGGGAGGGCCCCCCGGACGCCCAAGGCACGAGGGCAAACGCCCAACGCCGAACGCTCAACGTCAAACGCCCAAGGCACGAGGGCAAACGCCCAACGCCGAACGCTCAACGTCAAACGCCCAAGGCACGAGGGCGAACTCCGAACTCTGAACTCCGAACTCATCCCCCCGACCCCCGACCCCGGAGCCGACAAGGCCCGTCCGTGTCGGTCCGTGTCCCGAGCCGCAGGGCCGCGCCCACGCGGCCCGCGCCCACGCCCGGCCGGCGCTCCCCCGGGCGCCGTCGGCGGCGCCCGGGGGACATGCGCAGGGATGCGCATGCCACCTCCGCGAGGGCGCCCGCCGGTCAGCGCGGGATGAGCCGCAGGGCGTCGAGATTCAGCGGGCCGCTGACGCTGATGAGGTCGAGGGTGTGGCGCCCGGCCGTCAGGACGAACTCCACGGGCTGCCCCGGCGCCGTGCTGACGATGACATGGCGCCACTCCTCGGGGGTGGCGCCGAAGCCGCCCGTGGTCGGGATGCGGATGGGCCGGTCGTCGGCCAGGAGGCTGCGGCCGTCGAGGCGCAGGGCCCGCACCGCCTCGGGTTCGTGCGTCGAGACCTTCAGCGCCAGGAGGTAGCGGCCGTCCGCGGGGACCTCGATCTGCCAGCGGGCGCCGACGCCGGTCACGGCCGGGGTCGAGACGCCCTTGCCGCCGGAGAGGAAGGTACGGTGCGAGTAGACCTGGAGTTGGCCGCGCAGGGCCTCGGTGAAGCTTTAGGCCTCGATGAGGGTCGCCTGCGCCAGGCGCGGGTCGGCCTCCTCGATGAAGGCCTGGTCAACGGCGTCAGCGGCGCTGTAGAGCGGCGTCAGGGCCAGGCGCAGGGCCGCGTCGGCCGCGGCGTCGGCAGGCCACTCGACCAGGAGGTGATTCGTGGCGCTGAGCAGGACCTCGTCGCCGTCGGCGGCCTCCTGGCGGTCGAACCAGACGCGGCCCGGGCCGGTGCGCTGCAGGCGATACACCCCGGGCGTCGCCACGACATCGCCCCAGACGACGGTGTCGAGGTGGACGCTCTCGGCGTGCTCCCAGGTCGTCCGGGGCGGCGCCTCGCCGAGGGCCAGCGACACCGCTGGCACGGGCAGCGGGGTCGCCGCCGGGCGGATGACGACGGCGCTGGTCCCGGCGCTCAGGCGCAGGCGCAGGCGGCCGCTGGCCGCGTCGTAGCTCCAGGGGATGGCCGTCTCGACGACGCCGGGGGCGCTCGGGAGGAGCAGCTCGACGGCGGTGTCCTGCGCGGCGGAGAGGTCGGCGCGCAGACCGGAGCCGGTGCGGCCGACACTGACGCTGACGGCGCCGTCGGCCTCGACCAGGGTCAGCGCGCCGCGGCGCAGGCTCCGCCCCTGGACGAGGAGGTAGCGCTGCAGGCCGGCGCGCGGGTCGGTGGCGGCCTCGTCGAGGTCGCAGGCGGCGGCGCGGCCGACGAAGGTCAGCCCGGCGGCGGTGGTCTCGGCGGCGGGGTCGGTGGCGACGGCGGCAGCGAGGCTGCTGGTGTCGAGGCGGGCCTTGACGCCGACGGCGTCGGTGCCGGGCTCGGCCGTGGCGGGGGTCAGGGCCGGCTCGGCGGGGCCCTGCGAGGCGCGCAGGAGGGTGGCCCAGCGCGCCGTCGGCGCAGTGGCGACGGTCTCGGCGGTGTAGTGCCACTGCCGGCGGTAGGTGCCGCGGCTCTCGGGCGGCACGCCGAAGTCGTCGGTCTGGTCCTGGGTCAGCTCCGCGGGCATGAGGTGCTGCACGGCCAGCCGTGCCGCGCCCTTGCGCAGGATGACGGCGCGGTCGTCGGCGCGGATTTCGGGCTGGTCCATGCTGTGCAGGAGCCACTGGAAGCGCTGCGGCGCGGGCGCGGCGAGGTCGTCGATGATGAGGAAGTGCTCCGGCGGCACGTGCAGGATATGGCGGTGGAAGCGCTGCAGCCGTCCGACGTAGGCGGCGGTGGCATCGCCGAGCCAGTAGCTGAAGGCGGTGCCGCCGTGGTAGGCCAGCGACTGTCCGCCGGCATGGAGGTCCTGGATGGGCTGGCCCTCGCCGCCGACGAGGATGGTGTTGTGGGCCTTGGTCTGCTGGGCGTACTGCACGTGGTGAGCGCTGCCGTACCATGGGTAGTAGCCGCTGTCGATGGCCAGGGGTTCGCCGAAGGCATAGATGACGAAGCTGTTCTGGTCGGCGTGGCAGTGCGAGTAGGAGCCGTAGGGGCTGGCCTTGGCGAAGAGCATGACGTCGTCGGGGCGGTAGAGTCGCGAGTGCATGGCGACCCAGCCGATGTCCGCCGAGTGCCGCGCCGGGACCATCCCCAGCGGCGGCCGCGACGCCGTCGGGAGGTCGTAGAGGAAGTACCCGTACGGGCTCGTGTCGAGCGGCCCCGGGATGCGGTCGGCGAACCAGCGGAACTCCGGGGTGCCATAGCGGGCGGCGTAGCAGGCGAGGTTGCGGGCGTCCGAGATGTCGACACCGCCGGTGCCGCTGTCGCCGAAGTGCGAGTAGGTACACCAGGGCGGATGGAAGAAGATCTTGAACCAGCCGTTGTTGCGGAACCACGGCTTCTCGAAGAGGTCGATCGCGGCCGCCGAACGCAGGGCCTCGGCGAACTGGAAGGCGAAGAAGCAGGACCACTTCCAGTAGGTCACGCCCTGCGACCAGCCGCCGTCATCGCCGCCCCAGGGCGGGAAGGAGTTGGCGTAGACGCGGACCACGTACTCGAGCCACTCGGCGGCCTCGGGCACCTCGTGGGCCACCGCCAGGGCCACCAGGCCGAGGTAGCCGATGTTGCTCTGGCCATGCGAGTCGTAGGGGAAGTTCAGGATGCGCTGCTGCGGGCCGTTGTAGCGCGCGAAGAGGACGCGCCCGCGTGCCTGGATGGCGGCCGCGACGGTGGCGCGTTCGTCGGGTGTGAGGGCCTCGTAGATCCAGTCGTAGGCCATCGCCGACTTGATGGCGATCTCGCGGAAGACCTGGTCGTTGGAGGCGAAGCTGGTAGCGCCCTCCGGGTCCCACCTCGAGACATGCAGGAGGTAGCGCCTGGCGCCCTCGGCATAGGCGGCCTCGCCGGTGACCAGGTAGGCGAAGGCGAGCGTCCAGAGGCCGTCGACGACCTGGCCGCTGTCGCGACGCAGGACCGCGTCGACCTTGAAGTACTCCAAGTCGATCGGGCGTTGCAGCTTGGTCAGGTCGCTGTCGACCGGCTCGGCCGCCGGCTCGGCCGCGAGGCGGCGCTGCAGGCCGGGCTCGAAGGCCGCCCACCAGTCGCGCGAGACGCCGAGCCGGCGCTGCCGGAAGGCGTCGAGGCCGTCGCGGCGGACGTAGAGGCGGGGGTGGTCGGTCACAACCCGGCCGATCACCGGCTCGGGCGGCAGCAGGAAGCTCACCGCGTTCGACGGCACGACAAAAGACCGCGTCTGGCTCCATGGCGAGGTGTCGCCGTCCTCATTGACGGCGCGATAGCGCCAGAACCAGGTCCCGGTGGCGAGGGTCTGCGGCGGGTTGAAGCAGTTCCATGGCACCCCGTCGTGGCGCTGCAGGGTCGGCCCAGCGAAGGCCTCGTCCTGGCAGAGCTCGACGGCGTAGGCGGTGGCGGTCTCCGGTCGCCAGCGCAGGTCGGGGGGATTCTGTCCGACGACGGCGCCGGCGGCCGGGTGGGGCTGGATGAGCAGCGGGTGGCTGGCGCGGTCCTCGAGGCGCACCGGAATACGGTCCAGGGGCCGCAGCTCGAGGCCGTCCCAGGCGCAGGTGCCGGTGCCGTAGAGGTAGAGGAGCAGGACGATCGACATCGGCTGGCCGCGCAGCTCGGGCGGCACCGGGAAGTCGGCGACGACCTCGCGCCAGGCCGCGTCGTCGCCGGTGATGGAGTCGCTGGAGGCGCTGAGGATGGTCTGCGTGTCGTCGCCGCGGAAGAACTGCACCATGATGGCGCGACGGCCGCCGCTGCCGCGCGTCTGAGCGCGCACCTGGAGTGCCCGCGGCGCGTTGGTGAAGGTGACACGCTGGGTGACGCCGGCGCGGCCGCTGTCGCCAGTGGCTGTGCCCTCGACCTTGAGGCACGGATCACCGGCCGGCCCGCCGGTCGGGTCGATGGCGACGCGGTACTCGCCGACGTGGGCGAAGCGCCCCCAGCCCCGCGGCAGGTCACCGCCCGGGACCGTCGGCGGGTCGAAGCCGCCGCTGCGGAGCTGGCCATCCGGGGCCTCGGCGGCCACCAGCGCCGACGGTGCCAGCGACCAGACGGCCAAGGTGACAAGAGCGATCCAGACACGGCGATGTGAGCGGGTCATGATGCGTTGTCTCCCTCGTGTGTGGACGTCGTGCGTAGTGTGTTGACGATGCCGCCCCGGCTCGTGGACGCGTTCGCGTCTGTGGACACTCGCCCCCCAGGACGCCGTGGGGCGGCGGTGGCCGTCAGGGCGCCGCCGGCCCGGCGGCCTTGGCCGCCAGAGCCCAGCGCAGGATGGTCTCGTAGAGCGCCAGTTGGATGTCCAGAATCCCTTCCCAGGTGACGTGACAGGCCCGTTCGTCGATCAGGCCATGCGGGCATTCGAAGGTGAACGGCACCGTGCCGCAGACGTGGTACAGGGCGCTGGTCAGGTTGAACGGCGACGGTACCGCCCCGGCCTCGGGCTGGGGCTCGAAGAGCCCGCCGTGCGGCAGGCCGCGCTCGGCGCAGAGGTCGTAGAAGGCGCGCCCCAGGTCGCGCACGGCGGCCTGGACCTCGAGCGGCACGAAGGCCGGCCGCAGCACCGCCGGCGCCCCGGGGTGGCTGTGCAGCGAGACGGTCACCTCCGGGCCTTCGGCACGCGCCAGATTGAGGATCGCCGGGGCTTCGGGGCCGAGCGGCGCGAAGAACTCGTCGTGCATGGGATTGACGCCGTCGTCGTTGAAGTAGCATCCCAGCCGCCCGACGCGCGGCCCGGCCATGGGGTGGAGTCGTTTGCACTCCGGCCATGAGCACAGGCTGCCGTCGGCCCAGGTGCCCTGGCCCCAGAGGCGCAGGTCGTCGCCGGTCTGCCCGAGGAGCGTGCGCGGCTCGAAGCGCGCCAGGCCATCGGGGTTGGCGTCGGGGATGATCAGCAGGCGGCACTGCCGGGCGAGGTCGCGCAGGGCGGCCTGCGGCCGGCCGCGGCGGTCGTGGCCGGTCTCCATGATCGCGATGAGGTTGCCCAGGCCGGTGAGGCCCTCGGTCTCCTGACCATGCACCGGGCCGACCAGGAGTACCACCGGTCGCCGGCGTGCGGCGCGGTCGAGGTAGCATCCCGGCTCGCGTCCGCCGATGGCCGAGTTGAAGTTGGCAGAACGCGCCGCCGGCTCGCGCTCGCCGTAGGCCACCAGGCGCATCGGGCGGCCGCCGGGCGTCGTCGCCAGCACCGACACCGCGCCGGCCGTGACGGCCGCGCAGCAGCGCGTGACGGCGTCCGGGTCACCGACCCAGAAGGCGGGTGGGTCGCGATGCGGTGGCGTGGACGGTGAGCGGACGTCGGTCATGTCGGGAGTCCTTTACCTTAACAACGAGTCGTCGCACTATACTCGGGACAGTTGCCCAGGTCACCAGCCGGGTGTGGCGGTCCAGACAATCCCGAGACGATCTTTAACCACGAACAGCAGTAGAGTAGCTCCGGGGGTTGGCCCGGAGCCCTCGTCGAACCGTGCGTACAGGTTTCCAGTACACGGCTCTCCCGTCGTCCTCGGTGCAAAGCATGACGCGGAGCAGTTCGGGGATGCTTGATGTGGATGCTACAGCATGTGCCATCCCAGACGGTGGAGCCCCGCATAGAGGCTCTCGCCGTCCTTCAGCGGTTTGCATCTCCGTTGACTGCGGTGTCGGAGGAAGCCCTTGAAACGTTGCAGAGTGAACCAGTTCAGGTCACGGAAACACCGGCGCGGATAGCCGTAGGCGAAATACTGCGCCCAGCTCTGGGTGAGCCGGTTGACCTGCCCGATCGTGTCCCTCAGCGACCGCTTGTGCCCGCTGGCGGTGAGCGCCCGGACCTTGTCCTTGAGCCGCTCCACCGGCTTGCGGGCCGGAACGATGTTGAGGTACCGATGGTCGTGGCCCCGCAGATCCCGGTCGTAGCGCAGGGTGAATCCGAGGAAGTCCAGGCTTGCGCCGGGCTTCCGCATCTGCACGATAGAGGTTTTCTCCCGATTGATCGCGAGTTCCAGATCGCTTTCCAGCCGCTCTTCGAGCCAGTGCACCACCCGTCGGCCCATGTAGCGGGCCATGACCACGAAGTCGTCCGCATAGCGGACAAGTCGGGCGTTGGCAAACCGCCGGGGGGAGTCCGGGTCGTGTTCGAAGGCGCTGTCCAGCTGGTGAAGGTAGAGGTTCGCGAGCAGAGGCGATATAACGCCGCCCTGCGGAGTCCCCTTGTCGGGGCGTGTCCGCCGGGTCTGCCCGTTCCCGTCCTTCTCTTCGACCGCGCAGGTCAGCCACAGGCGGATCAGCCGGAGAACCGACCGGTCGGCAAGGCGCCGTTCGATCTGCTCCATCAGCCGTCCGTGGTCGATGGTGTCGAAGTAGCTGGACAAGTCCGCGTCGTATACCTCCGTCCTTCCGGCACCGAGGTTCGACCTGATTTCCCCCAGCGCGTCATGGGCGCGGCGGCCCGGACGGAAGCCGTGCGAGCAATCCTCGAAGTCGGCCTCGAAGATCGGTTCCAGGATCAGCTTGGCCGCCATCTGGGCCACTCTGTCCCGGATGCACGGGATACCGAGCGGACGCATCTTCCCGTTCGCCTTGGGGATGTAGGTCCTCCTCACCGGTCGCGGACGATAGGTCTTGGCGCGAAGGTCGCTTCCGAGTTGGTCCAGAAACAGACCCACGCCTCCGGGGCCGTTCTCGATATCCGAGAACGTCACGCCGTCAGTGCCGGGCGCGCCGCCGTTGCGTTTCACGAACGTCCAGGCGGTGGCCAGCGTGTCGGCCCGATAGATGCGGTCGTACAGCGCGTAGAACCGGAACTGCGGTTCCCGCTTGGCCTTGCAGCCCAGTTTCCAGCGCAGAAGGGCGAGCTTCACCGGCATTCCGGGTTCCGGCTGGAACCCTTCGGGCAGGTCTTCCGTAGTGGAGCATCTGCTCAAGCGGCACTCCCTTTTGCTGTGGAAACACGACGACGGCCAGGCCCCTTCGCTCCACGGAAGTTACTCCGCTTCAGCGCTACTACGGGCCTGTCCGACTGCCGCCGCCGCGGGGGACGCGGGTTATGGTTTCACCGCGCTCCCTTTTCCGCTTCGACCGCCGAGGCGGAACTGCGGGGCGGCTCTCCCGGATGCCATGCGTGTTCTGTCATCGCGCGCTCTCCCCTATCACCCCGGGCGGCCTGGCGGATGCTTCCGTTCGTTGCTTCTCCGCCAGTGGCAGGCTTCGCCATTTCCGGCAGGATAGCCGACCGCCACTTGTGTAACGAGGCCGAAGCGGGTTCACTTGCGTTAGGGCTCGCGACTTCGTTGTCTGGCGGTTACCAGCCGCCCTCGCCTGCCACCAGGGCAGACCGCCTCGTTTCGCGTGCTTTGTCACCGCCGCACGCCGGGGCGCAACTACATGGTGAACGAACAATTACCATGTGCAGTACCTTTCAACCGCATAGAACGCGCCGACAGTGCCGGCGTAACCGAAAGACACGAACAGGATAGGACCGGCACGTGAACGGCGACGGGCGCCTGCCGGACTGTCTTGCCGCTCTCACCTCTCCGAATGTCCTCCTGTTCGTACTACTATCCGTCAGAAACTTGCTCTCCGGGCAGGCTTCTGGCTACAGACGTACAGTCCACAGACGCACAGACGCACACTCCCCCTGGGTTGCGGGCAGAGCCCGCGCCAGGTTTTTCGTGCCTTCCGTGGTTCAATTCCCTCTTCCCGCGAAACGCCTCGTCGACGACTCGGACAGGACGTGCGCCCGGGTCCAGGCCGCACCGCCGCCACCCAGCGCCGTTCGAAGAACTCGTTGGCGTTCACTCGGTCACCCTGAAGGGGTGCCAGATCGTAGCCGGGGGTCGTGCGGAGTGCGACCCCCGGAACCGCGGGTTGCACCCCATGCACCCTGGAGGGGTGCCAGAACCCGGCTCGCAGACAGCCCTGGCCGGCATCGCTCAGCGCCACTCGGCGACGACGGCGGCGTAGACCCCGAGGCGCGGCAGAGTGAACGACTGGCCGTCGCTCGCGAGATCGGCATCCGCCTCGCCGGGGACCTTCAGACGCAGGCGGCCGAGGCGGCGGCCGTCACGCGGCGCCAGGGTGACGCGGAGGCCCTCCACCGGCAAGGCCCGCTCGAGCTTCTGCTGTTCGAGTTCCGGGAGGTCCGGCCGCAGCTCGGCGTTGTAGTTGAGGAACTGCAGCAGGACGCCGCCCGGGCAGGCGC
>JAAYZO010000156.1 GCA_012514865.1 Lentisphaerota bacterium
AACCGCTTCGCGCATGCCTCGACCAAGGAGGCCCTGTTCTCGGGCGGCAACACCCACGTCACCCGGAACCTCTGCGGTCCGGATGGCACTCTGGAGGAATGACCATGCACCGACGCGACCTCCTGACGGCATGGGTGGTGTTTCTGGCGATGGCGTCGGCCGGCCTCGGCGGCGCCGAGGCCGTGGATGCCCATGGCGACGCCCTGCCGAACGGCGCCTGCCAGCGCCTGGGCAGCCAGCGCCTGCGTTACGCCTCCCTGCGCGAGGCCCGCTACCTCCCCGATGGCCAGGTGATGGCGTTCTACGGACGTACCCTCGAGCGCCTCGACATGGCCACCGGAGCGGTCGTCCAGCGCCTCGAGCTGCCCCTCTCGCCGGTCAGCCTCGACGTCGCTCCGGACGGCGCGACCCTGGCCCTCGCCGGCAGCGACGGCACTCTCTGCCTGGCCGACCTGGCAACCGGCCAGGAACGCCGCCGCTGGGCCAGCGGCCAGGCCGCCATGCGCTGCGTGCGCTTCTCGCCCGATGGCCAGAGGCTCCTCAGCGCCGGGCGCATGCCGCCGACGCTGAAGGAGTGGGATGCCGCCGAGGGCAAGGAACGCCTCGCGCTCCAAGGCGCGCTCACCTACTACGACAGCGTCGCCTACGGCCTCGGAGGCACCCGCGCCATCGCCGGCGGCGGCTACTACGCCATCGAGTTCTGGGACCTGACCACCGGCACACTCCTGCAGTCGCCAAAGACCGGCTACTGCATCTACGAACTTGTCGCCTCGCCCGACGGCCGTCGCGTCCTGGCCGCCGAACGCAGCTCGGGCACCGAGTGGGATGTCGACTCGATGGCCATCCTGAAGCGCTTCTCGGGCCACCACGGCGGCGCTGTCACCGGCCAGGCCTACGGCGTCGACCCGAACGAGGTCTTCACCGGCTCCCGCGATGGCTCGGTCCGGCGCTGGCAACGCCACGAGGGCAAGGTCCTGGCGAGGTGGTTCCCGCACGCGTCCTACGCCCGCAGCCTGCAGTGCTCTCCCGACGGCCGCTGGCTGCTTTCCTACCAGGTGGGGCACTGCCTGGTCGAGACCGCCGTCGCCGACGGCACCCCGCGCCTGAGCATCGCCCGCCATACCGCCGCGGTCGAGGCCGTGACCTGGACTCCCGACGGACGCGTCCTCAGCGGTGCCCAGGATGGCACCGCGCGACTCTGGGATCCCATCACCGGCGCCGGCCTGGCCGTCCTGCCGATCGGGCAGAGCGTCGCCTGCGTCGCGGCCGCCCCCGACGGGGCACGCCTGGCCGTCGGCGGCAAGGATGGCATCGTGCACGAGTTCGACGGCGCCGGACAGCCCCGGCGCCAACGCAAGGGCCACTTCGGCTGGGTGCGCGCTCTCTGCTACCTCGACGATGGCCGCCTCGCCAGCGCCGCCGACGACGGCACCGTGCGGCTCTGGGACGCCGACGCCGACACCGCGGCCGTCCTCGAGGGCCACCGCGGCGGCGTCCTGGCCCTGGCCCGCGTCGACGCCCGCCACCTCGCCAGCGCCGGCCGCGATGGCTCGGTGCGCCTGTGGGACATCGCTGCCGCCCGTGAAGTCTGGAGCCAGGTCCGCCACCACGGCACGGTGAGCTGTCTTGCCACGGATGGCAACGGCGGCCTCTGGAGCAGCGGCCGCGACGGCCGCATCCTGCGCTGGACGAGCGCCGGCGAGGCAACCCCGGAAGCCCCCGCAGCCGGCACCTGGGTCCACGCCCTGGCGGTGCGACCCGGCGACGGCTTCTGGGTCGGCACCAACCAGCCAAAGCTGCAGTCCTGGCAGCCCGATGGACAGCCGCGCCCCGACCGCGCCGGCCACGGCGCCGGCATCGCCGCCCTGGCGCTCTCGCCCAACGGCGACCGCCTGGCCTCGGCCTCCGCCGATGGCACCCTCCTCATCTGGCCCACCCACACCCCCAAGCCCTGAATGCGGCGGGGCTGCCCGTGCCGGCCCGACCGCCGCAGCCGCGCGCACGGGCGGCGCCTGAAGACACGCCTTTGACGCACAAGGCGTGAGGCCTTGCCTTAGCCGCGCGCAACTCCGGTGAGATCGACGGAGGCAGGAACCCATGGCCTTACTCGACGGCGTTTCTGGCACCCCTTCAGGGTGCATGGCGTGAGATCCGTGGTTCCGGGGGTCGTACTCCGCACGACCCCCGGCTACGATCTGTGACCCCTCCGGGGTCGGCGCCGTCGCCTCCGAGGCCCGGACGGCAGCCGCCGTCAGACGAGGACGCCAGGCGAGGATGCCCCACGGACCACCGAATCCGCGCGAGCCGCATCCCGGAGGGATGCCAGAACGTAGCCGGGGGTTGACGAGCGCAGCCGCGCGAGGATACCCCCGGAAACG
>JAAYZO010000157.1 GCA_012514865.1 Lentisphaerota bacterium
TGAACGCCCAACGCTGAACGCCCAACGCTGAACGCCCAACGCTGAACGCCCAACACCGACCCTCGAACCCCGGAAGAGGCAACGCCCAACGCTGAACGCCCAACGTCCAACGCCCAACGCCGACCCTCGACCCCTCGACCCTCGACCCTCGCCCCTCGACCCTCGCCCTCGCCACGGGGTTGCGCCGGCGGTGCCGAGCCGCTAGTTTACGCGACTCTGTCCGAGTCGCGGAAGGCACCCATGAGCACACCGAGCCAGTACTGGAATGAACCCGCCGAGACCATGTCGGTCGACGAGCGCGCCGCCCTGCAGTGGGCCGGGCTGCGGCGGACGATCGATCACGTCTGGTCGAACAGCCCCTTCTACCGCCGCCACCTCGAGGCCGCCGGCGTGGCCCCGGGCGACATCCGTTCTCTGGAGGACCTCCGCCGGCTGCCCTTCCTGACCAAGGACCACTTCCGTGCCGAGTATCCCCTCGGGATGCTCTGCGTGCCGCGGGAGCATCTGCGCGAGATGCACATGAGCTCCGGCTCGACCGGCACGCCGGTGGTCATGGCCTACACCGACGCCGACATCGACCAGTGGGCCGAATGCATGGCGCGCTGTTACCGCATGGCCGGCCTGAGGCCTGGCGACACCATCCAGATCACCCCGACCTTCGGGCTGTTCAACGGCGGCTTCGGCTTCTACCACGGCGCCCGCAAGGCCGGGCTGTTCGCCATACCCGCCAGTTCGGGCAACACCGTCCGCCAGGTCATGCTGATGCGCGACTTCGCGGTGCGCGGCCTGATGGGCGTCGTCTCCTACGCCGCCCGCATCATCGAGGAACTCGACGCCAAGGGCCTCGCCCTGCCCGACCTCGGCATCGGCATTTTCGGCGCCGAGTCGTTCTCGGACGCCATGCGCCGGCGGGTCGAGCAGCGCCTGAATCTGCGCGCCTTCGATATCTACGGCATGACCGAGACCGGCGGCGTAGCCACCACCGGCATGGACTGCGGCGCCCGCCAGGGCCTGCATGTCTGGGATGACCACTACCTCACCGAGGTGGTCGACCCCGTCACCGGCGCGCCGGTGCCCGATGGCACCCTCGGCGAGGTCGTCTTCACCTCCCTGACGCGCGAGGCCATGCCGGTGCTGCGCTACCGCACCAGCGACCTCACCCGCGTCGTCGGCCGCGGACGCTGCGCCTGCGGCCGCACGACCCTGCGCCTGGACCGCATCCAGGGCCGCTGCGACGACATGCTCATCGTCAAGGGCGTGAATTTCTTCCCGAAGCAGGTCGAGCAGGCCCTCATGGAGATCCCCGGGGTGCTGCCGGAGTACCAGATCGTCATCACCGAGACCGACGGCGTCTGCGATATCCGCGTCAACGTCGAGGCCGAGGAGGGCGTCACCGGCTTCGTCGTCGAGAAGCACCTCAAGGAACGCCTGGGCTTCAGCCCCAAGGGCGATGTGTTCAAACCCGGCACCCTGCCGCGCAGCGAGGGCAAGGCCCGCCGCGTCTTCCGCCGCACGGCCTGACGGCCGCGGCAACCCCTAACGAGGTGACATGAGTACCGAGTTCCTCTCCGGCAACGAGGCCGTGGCCTACGCTGCCTACCGTGCCGGCTGCCGGGTGGCGGCGGCCTACCCGGGCACGCCCAGCACCGAGATCCTGGAGACCGTGGCGCGCTTCAAGGACGCCATCGACTGCGAGTGGGCCGTCAACGAGAAGGTCGCCATGGAGATCGTCATCGGCGCCTCGATCGCCGGGGTGCGGGCCCTCACGGCGATGAAGCACGTCGGCCTGAATGTCGCCATGGACCCGCTGATGACCTACACCTGGATCGGCGCCCACGGCGGTCTGGTCGTGGTCAGCGCCGACGACCCGGGCATGCACAGCTCACAGAACGAGCAGGACAACCGCAACCTGGCGCGCTTTGCCCGCATGCCGCTGTTCGAGCCCGCCGACAGCCAGGAGGCCTACGACATGACGGTGGCCGCCTTCGAGCTGTCCGAGCGCAGCCAGGCGCCGGTGATGGTGCGTCTGACGACGCGCACCTCGCACTCGGCCGGCCGGGTCGACCTCGGCGACGACTTCCGGCCGCTGGCGGTGGCCCCGAAGCCATACTGCAAGGACATCCGCCGCAACATCCCGGTGCCGGCCTTCGGTCGGCCGATGCGCCAGCGCGTCGAAGAGCGCACCGCGGCGCTGCGCGCCGAGGCCGACGCCAGCCCGCTGAACCGCATCGAGGACGGCGACCGCCGCCTCGGCATCGTCACCTCCGGCGTCGCCTATACCTATGTTAAAGAGATCTTCCCCGACGTCAGCATCCTCAAGCTCGGCTTCACCAACCCCCTGCCGAAGGAGCTGATCCGGCGCTTCGCCGGCTCGGTCGACCGCCTGGTGGTGGTCGAGGAACTCGACCCCTTCCTCGAGGAGCAGATCCGCGCCATGGGCCTGGCGGTGGTCGACGTGCAGACGCCCCTGCGCCTGTTCGAGCTGAATCCGATGCGCCTGCGGGCTCTGCGCCGCGAGCTCCTCGGCGATGCCGAGGACCCGGCGATCACGCCCGCGCCCGCGGGCCTGCCGACCCGGCCGCCGGTGCTCTGCGCCGGCTGCAGCCACCGCGGCGCCTTCTACATCCTGCACAAGTTGAAGGCGACCGTCACCGGCGACATCGGCTGCTACACCCTCGGGGCCTTCGCGCCCCTGGATGCCATGGATACCACGGTCTGCATGGGCGCCAGCATCGGCAACGCCTTCGGCATGGAGAAGGCCGGCCTCGGCGGCCGCATCGCGGCGGTCATCGGCGACTCGACCTTCTTCCACTCCGGCCTGACCGGCCTGCTGGATGTCGTCTACAACCGCGGCCGCATCACGGTGGTCGTCCTGGACAACCGCATCACGGCGATGACCGGTCACCAGGGCAACCCGGGCAACGGCGTCACCCTCATGGGCGAGACCTCCGAGGCCACCGACATCGCGGCTCTGGCACGCAGCCTCGGCGTACGGCGCGTCTGCACCGTCGGCGCCTACGACCTCGAGGAGCTTGAGCGCGTCCTGGCCACCGAGCTCGACGCCCCGGAGCCCTCGGTGGTGGTCGTGCGGGGCCCCTGCGTCATCGCCGAACGGCGCCGTGACCTAGTGCCGTACGCGGTCGACGCGGCGGCCTGCGTCGGCTGCGGCGCCTGCCGCAAGCTCGGCTGTCCGGCCATCGTGCGCGGCGACCCGCTCGGCGCCGACGGCCGGCGCTTCACATCCGTCATCGACCCGGAGCTGTGCTCGGGCTGCGACCTGTGTCGACAGGTCTGCCGGTTCAACGCCATCGCCAAGCGGAGCTGAGATGGAACGAGTCTTCAATGTCTCCCTGGTCGGCGTCGGCGGCCAGGGCATCCTGCTGATCAGCGACGTCCTGGCACAGGCCGCGGCGCGCGCCGGCCACGACGTCAAGAAAAGCGAGATCCACGGCATGGCCCAGCGCGGCGGCAGCGTCATCAGCCAGGTGCGCTTCGGGCCGCGCGTCTACTCGCCGATCATCGCCGATGGCAGCAGCGATGTCCTCGTGGCCTTCGACCGCCTCGAGGCCCTGCGCTGGCGCCACCTCATGGCACCCGACGGGCAGGCGCTGATCAACCGCCATGACGTCATACCGGTCAGCGTCACCAGCGGCCAGCAGGCCGCTGTCGAGGACCTCGACGGCCTCGTCACCAGGCTCTACCCGGAGGCCGTGATGGTGCCGGCGACCGCCCTGGCCCAGGGCCTCGGGCAGGTCCGTGCCACGAATATGGTCATGGCCGGCGCCCTGTCGCACTGGACGCCGTTCCCGCCCGCCGTCTGGCTCGAGGCCCTCCGGGCGCGTCTGCCGGCGAAGCTGGTGGCGCTGAACGAGCGCGCTTTCGCGGCCGGCCGCGAGGCGGCCGCGGCGCTCGGGGTGCACCGGGCCACGGCCTGATCCACGCGTCGAGGAAGCTGCAGAGGAGGTCACACCGCATGGACCTGTCGATCAACCTCCTGGGTGTCTACGGCGCCGGCCCGGGCGAGGCGCCGGTCTCGGTCGCCGAGGCCGTCGACCGCGCTGCCGACGACGGCTTCACGGTCTACGACTTCCCCCTGGCCGACCTGGCCTTCTACGAGGGCGACTGGCGCGCCGAGATCGAACGGGCCCAGCGCCGCGCCGCCGCCCGCGGTGCCGAGTTCCGCTACACCCACGTGCCCTTCCTCTTCCCCTGGGCCGACCCGTCGCCGTCGAACTGGGCGCGCTTCGAGCGGGCCATGAGCCAGGCCCTCGACAGCGCCGCCCGTCTCGGCGTGCGCTGCGCCGCGCTGCACCCGTACACCACCAACGAACCGGCCGGCACCTACGACGCCGCGCCCTGCCGCCGCGCCGCCCTGGAGCACCTCGAGCCCTGGCTGGAACAGGCCGCCCGTCTCGGCGTGCGCCTGGCCGTGGAGAACATGCAGGGCGATGCGGCCTGCCGGCCGAACCGGCGCTACTGCGCCCGCGTCGAGGAACTCGTCGGGCTGGTCGATGCGATTAATGCAACCAGCGGCGCGAACCACGGCATCTGCTGGGACACCGGCCATGGCCACATCGCCGGCCACCGCCAGTCGGAGGCCCTCCGGGCCATCGGGCCGCGACTGGCCATGACCCACCTCCACGACAACGACGCCCACCGCGATCTGCACCTGGTGCCCTACACCGGCACCGTCGACTGGGATGACGTCGTGGCCGGCCTCCGGAGCATCGGCTTCCAGGGCGACCTCAACTACGAGATGAACCTCAAGCGCGTCCCCCAGGCCCTGCGCCCGCCCCTCATCGACTACCTCCGCCAGGTCGGCAGGGCACTCCTCAGCGCCATGCAGGCGCCCTGACGCGTCCGACCGGCCGCGAAGCCCCGCGCCGCCCCCGCCGGGGCGACCCGCGCAGGCTCACACCGGCGCCTCATGCGCCTCGGCATGGGCGGCCGCCGTCGCCGCCGCCTCGGCCTGGGTATGGCCATCCCGGACCGCAATGATCAGCGCCCCAAGGGCGCTCCCGGAGGCGTAACAGATCGCCATCAGCCAGTCACTGGTACGGATAAAGTTCGACAACACCCATAGCCCCAAGATGTTTTCGATAAAGACAAGACAGACGAGCTGCACCTTCTCGCCACGGGCACAGGCCAAGGTGCGCCGCAGCGCCAGATACCACTCGCCGCAGCCAATGACGGCGTAGAGGAGGATGTTCAGGGGGAGGTTCATCGTCGTCACCTCGTATGCTGACGACCGGAACCGCTGGCAGCATCGTGCTGATCTCGTCCATCGTCGTGTCCA
>JAAYZO010000158.1 GCA_012514865.1 Lentisphaerota bacterium
GCGGTACCACACCCGGACCTCCCGCACCGCCTGGGGCTCGCCGAGGTCGACCTGCCACCATGACGGCCCGGGCTGCCCCTCCTTCGAGGCCCAGGCATTCTCCGAGGACGTGTAGACGACGATGGCCTCGCCGTCGACGGCCTTCCCGGGCGCGAAGCGCGGGTCGTACACCGACGAGGCGGCGGCCGGCCGGCGCAGGGCGAGGTTAGGCGGCACCGCCACCGTGCGGTCGGCCTCGAGCACCGGCGGCAGGCGCCGCCGCAGCGCCGCCAGGCCCTCGCCGAAACGACCCGCGTCGGCCTCCGTCGACAGCGCCTCGCAGCGCTGGGTCAGCTCGGCGACCAGGGCGGCCCAGGGCAGCGTCAGGGCGAACGACCCGTGCACGGGATGGCGGTTCGGCGTCTGGTACAGCTCGAGGTAGAGGTGTCGGGTCACCGCATCGACGCGCTGGCGGCAGGCCGCGAACTCGGCCGTGACCTCACGCAGACGCCGCGCCGCCGCGCCGACCGCCTCGCGGCCACCGCCGGCGGCGCCGGGCTGCGCCGCGGCCGCGAGCGAGGCGGTGACCCCGGGCAGCCACCAGTCCAGGCTGCCGGCACGCTCGCTGAGGCACTCCAGGTCGACCTTGGCCTTGAGAATCCCATAGCGCCACGACTCACGACCCCACGCCGGCAGGCCGGCCTCGATCTCCTGCAACGCCGCCATGACGACCTGCGGCCGGCGCACGCCGACGTGGGCGCTGTGCGCATAGGGCACCGCCGTGAACTCCGTCGCGATGAGATCGGCCAGGCGCGCGGAGGCCGCGGCGTCGGTGCCGAAATACGCGCGCGCGTACTCGGCCAGGAAGGCCACCGCATCGAAGTCGCGCGGATGCCTGGCGATCTGCGCGATGGCGGCAGTGTTGATGTCGTCGTAGATGCCCTCCGAGTAGGTGAAGATGGCGCGGATGCCCTGGTCGAGGAAGCCCTTGACCTTGCCATGCAGGTAGGCCGGCATCGGATCGGCACCCATGCGGCCGTAGACGCGGTCGGTGCCGTAGGTCATGATGGTCTGCCAGCCGCTGGAGAGGAGGCCCTCCGGCAGGCGCACCCCGGGCCGGTCCATGACCCCGGCCAGCCACTCGGGGCGCTCGCGCTCGACAAACTCGAGCATCATGCGCTTCTCGGCGGCCGAGAGCATCCAGGTGGTCAGGAAAACCTTCACCTCGGGATGGTAGCGCCGGGCCAGGCGGTGCAGTTCCTCGGTCAGACCGAGGTAGGTCATGATCCAGGGCTGACAGGCGTCACAGCCGCAGCCGCCGTTGTCGTGGGCGAAGTGGAGCAGGTACTTCAGGTCGATGCCGGCGTCGCGGGCGGCGCGGTAGAGGTTCTCGCGGTTCTCGAGGAGGACCTTACGGACCTCGGGAATCGACGGGCAGACGTCCTCGCGATAGACGAACGACCCGCCGAGCTTTCGCAGGTGGAGCTGGTCGTCGTAGACGCTGTTCGGGCAGTCGACCAGGCCGATGCCAAGGCCGAGGGCGTGAGCGTAGAGGAAGAGGTCGCGCACGCGCTCCCACGCCGCGACGCTGGCCGCATCGGCACCGGGCGCGAACGGGTTGTCAATCATGTAGCAGCAGAGGTTCCAGAAGCTGTCCGAGCCCCACAGGGCAAGCTCCTCGACATACTCGCGCATGAGTTCGATGGGGGCATCCTTGAAGGGATTGCCCCACTGCGCCGGCTTGTACTGCTGCACCTGCATGACCACCGCCGGGTCGATGCGGTCGATGCGAGCCTCGTCCGACATCCAGGCGCCGCCATCGCGGAAGTCCAGGTGGCGCAGGAAGCCGCCGACCGCGGCGGCCTGGCCGCGGTGGTCGGCAGCCGCGAGGAAGACGCAGACGCCACCGCCATCGCGCGCGGGGACCACCGCGTAGCCGCCGGGGCCAAGGTCGCCCAGCCCGCCCGCGCCAGGACTCGAGCCCTGCCAGAGCCCCAGACGCGGCCCCGACACCGGCGGCGGACCCAGACGCACGACGACCCCACCGGCAGACGCCGGTGACGACCCCGGCGACTCCGCCTGAAGCGACGGCACGCGGCCGCCGGTGCGCGCCCCGAGACGGCGTGCCAGGACCTCCGCGAGCTGGCGGCAGACGCGGTCCTCGGCAGGCGCCCAGACCACCACCGGCAGGGGCCGCGACGGATCAGCCACCGCAATCTCGGCGGCGGCCAGCCGGCACGCTCCGACGAACGCCAGCAGGACACCCAGGACGCCCTGCCCCAGAAACACCCTCGACGCCGTGGTCATGACGATCCGCTCCTCCGCCTGCGCCCGGCAATCGCCGCCCCGGCAGACACACCCCGCCAGGGCCCGCACCGTACATCCGACCCGACGTGGTGTAGCCTAGCCGCCGCTCATCCGACGCGCAACCCCGGGCGCCACCGGCGCAGGGCTGTTCGAAAGTCCGGTTCTGGCACCCCTTCAGGGTGCGCGGTTCGTGGGTTCGCGTTTCCGGGGGTCGTGCTCTCGCGCGACCCCCGGCTACGATCTGGCACCCCTTCAGGGTGGCAAGATGAGAGCTGACGCGATCTTCGACCAGCCCTGCCACCGGCGCCCGGGGACCTGCCGAGCCGACGCTCGGCGCTCCCAGGCGGCAAGCCACGGCGGGCGTGCTATGTTGCGCCCTACGGCGGCCGGGCGAGGCCGGCCAGGTGCGACCCAGGGACCGCCCGGCGGGCCGGCCGCAGGGGCTGCGTGCGAGTACAGGAGGTGTGAGCGTGACGCGGATCGATCATGCCCCGCGAGTTGCGGTGGTCGGCTACGGCCGCTGGGGGCGCTACTGCCATTGTGCCCTGCTGCGCAGCACGCCGGGGCTCTGCCTGCATGGCGTCGTCTCCGGCGACCCGGGCAAGCGCCAGGCCATCGTTGCCGAGCAGGGCTGCCGGGCCTACACCAGCCTCGACGAGGCCCTCCGCGACGACGCCGTCGACGTCGTCGTGCTGGCCACCCCGAACGCCGCTCACGCCGACCAGGCGGTCGCCGCCCTGCAGGCCGGCAAGCACGTCGTCACCGAGAAGGTCATGTGCCTCGACCTCGCCGAATGCGACCGCATGATCGCCGCCGCCGAGCAGGCCGGGCGCCTCCTGACGGTCTTCCAGAACCGCCGCCTGGATGGCGATTTCCTCACGGTCCAGCGCCTCATCGCCGAGGGCGCCCTCGGCGACGTGCGCTGGATCGAGGTGGCCTGGCAGGGCTTCGGCATCTGGGGTGGCTGGCGCGGCCAGGCCAGCATGGGCGGCGGCAAGATCTATGACCTCGGACCGCACCTCCTCGACCAGATCCTCATCCTCTTCCCCGAAGCGGTCACCAGCGTCTACTGCCGGACGCACCACGACCTCGCCGAACGCGATGTCGAAAGCGAGGGCTTCATCGTCATCGGCTTCGAGTCGGGCCGCACCGCCGTGGTCGATGTCTCCAGCCTCGCCGCGGTCCAGAAACCTCGCTTCGTGGTCCGCGGCACGGCCGGGACCTTCGTCAAACACGGCCTTGACCCGCAGGAGAAGGCCATGATGGCCGGCGTCATCGACCGGGCGCAGGAGCCGGCCTCGCAGTATGGCCTCCTGCGCAGCCGCGACCAGGCCCGCCTGGTGCCGACCCTGCCCGGGCGCTGGCGCGGCTGGTACGAGAACCTCCGCGATGCCCTGACGTGCGGCGCGGCGCCGCTGGTGACTCTGCCGCAGGCCCGCCGCCTGATGGCGGTGCTCAGCGCCGCCCGGCGCAGCGCCGCCTCCGGCCAGGTCGTGACAGAGGATCTGTAAACCGGCCGCCGCCGGCGGCGTGGGCAGCGCCGGCCGCACGAGAGGGCCTGATTCATGGTAAAGACGATGGCAGAACCGAAGACCGCGCGACGGCACACCCGCCCGGCCCATGGGCGCTGCCCGGCCCTGGTCCTGGCCTGCCTGGCCGCCGGCCTCCTGGCGGTGTCCTGCGTGAGCACCGCGCCGCGCGCCATGGCGCCGGTCCTTCGACCGCGGTCTGGCGACGCCTTCAGGGCCATCGTGCAGAGTCACCGCGGGCCTATCCTGGCGGTGTTCACCAGCACCGCCTGCCCGGGCTGCCGTCTGCTGGAGGCCGGCCTGGACGACCTCGCCGACGACTGCGCCGGCCTGGCCACGGTGGTCCAGGCCGACCTCGGCTGCGTCGACGGCGTCATCGTCGAGTACGACCTCGTCAAGCTGCCGACCTCGATCGTCCTGCGCGACGGCCGTGAGGTGGCGCGACGAACCGGCGCCGCGCCCGGTTTCCTCATGAAGGCGTTCGTCGAGGAGGCCCTGCGTCGGCCCCGTCAGTAGAGCCGCGTCGACTCGGTCTCTTCGACCGGCCGGGTCAACTGGTCGGCCGTCAGGAGCACCCGGAAACGCACATCGCCGGCCGTGCGGGCGGCAGCGATGACCTTCCAGACCGCGACCTCCTTGGGCGCCAGCCGCGGCAGCGGTGCAAAGACGACCTGGGCGCCATTCCGGGTGGCCGCGGTGGGGCCCTCGGCGCGGACGTACTCGACCGTGTCCTCGAGGATGCTGGTGATCACCAGGCCGGTACAGTCGGCAGTGCCCTGGTTCGTGGCAGTGATGACGTAGGTATTCTCGCCGCCGATCTCGATCGGGTCGTCGACATCGACGACTTCCAGAAGGATGGCCGCGATGCCGCGCACCGCCGCCGCGTGCAGGGCACCGGCGTCGTCGGCGCACTCGGCGCGGGCCGTCACCTGATTCTCCAGAGACCCGGCGACGGGGCTGCGCACGGTCACCGCGAAGTCGACCCGGCCACCCGGCGGCAGGGCGTCCAGGCGCCAGATCAGACGTTCGCTGGCGCTGGTGTAGAGCGTCGGCGGCTGCACGCCGACTACCTGCACGCCAGCCGGGAGGATATCCTCGACCACGACCTGGCGGGCATGGGTATCGCCGGTGTTGCCGAACGTGAAGGTGTAGACGACGTCGCGCCCGGCGTACTGGCTGGTGGTGCCGTTCTGGGTCACGACCAGTCGCGGCGCCACGACGCGGGTGGTCCCCTCGGCTTCGGCACGCAGGCCCTCGGCGGCGCTGGCCAGAGCCCGCACGGTGTAGACGCCGGTGTGACCGGCCGTCAGCGCCAAGGTCGCCTGACGCGACTCGCCGACCCCCAGGGCGCCCAGCGCGTATGCAGCCTGGCGGCTGCCGTCGCGCTGCGCCAGGCCGTCAGGAAACGCCACCTGCAGACGGACGTAACGGCAGACCGCGGTGCCGGTGTTGCGCACCGTCACCTGCACCGGTATGGCATCACACAGCGTCGCCTCGGGCGCCACGGCGAGGTCCAGCGCCAGGGCCGGCTGCGTCGAGGCGAGCGTCACGCACAGCGGCGCACGGTACGATGTGTCGCTGCAGAAGGTCAAGGCGCCGGTCTGCGGCGTCACCGCCCGCACCTGGATCAGGCGCGATTCGCGCACCCCCATCGTCCCCAGACGCCAGGTGGCCACGCCGTCGCGGACCTCGGCCTGCGGCGATGAGCCGAGCACGGCCGTCCCCGGCGGCAACTGCTGCACCACGACGACATCGAGGACGGTGCCGTCAGAGAAGTTCGAGAC
>JAAYZO010000159.1 GCA_012514865.1 Lentisphaerota bacterium
TACCCTGGCCGGTGCTCGTCTTCGTGGTCCTGGCGGTCCTGGCGCATGTCCTCCTCAACCGCACCCGCTACGGCCGTTACGTGGTGGCGGTCGGCTGCAACCCGCGGGCGGCGGCCTACTCGGCCATCGACGTCGGCCGCGTCACGCGCTGGACCTACCTCCTGATGGGCTTCCTGGCCGGCGTGGCGGCGCTCCTCCTGGCCTCGCGGATGAACTCGGTGAGCAGCTCCGGCACCGGGCTGTACTACGAACTCGACGTCATCGCCGCGGTCGTCATCGGCGGCACCAGCATGAGCGGCGGCCGCGGCACGGTCATCGGCACGGTCATCGGCGTCCTTATCCTCGGCGTCGTCGGCAACATGCTCAACCTGCTCCAGGTGTCGACCTACCTCCAGGGCCTGGTCAAGGGCCTGATCATCGTGGTGGCGGTCCTGATGCGGCGCCGGCCGTCCGGCGCGGCCTGAGCCAGGGCTGTCTGGACGCCCGGTTCTGGCACCTCTTCAAGGTGCGTGGTTCCGGGATTCGTGCGTCCGGGGGTCGGGCTGCGCGCGACCCCCGGCTACGATCTGGCACCCCTCCAGGGTGACCTTGCGAGCCCTGACGCGATCGTCGATCGGCCCTGGGCCTGACTGCCCGGCGGCGCTGGGGTGTGCTATGGTGTACGGGTAGGGCCGGTCAGGCGGACCGGCAGGACGATTTCCGACGCCGAGGAGACAGCCATGAATCGAATGCCCCGAGTGCTCATGATGGCGGCGCTGACGCTGGTCCTGGCGGCCCTGGCGGGCTGCGGGCGGGCGCCGGGCCCGGCCGCGGCGCCCGCGACGGCGCCGTCCGAGCGGCCGCGCCTGCGCCTCGGCGTCTCGGTGCCCGCCGCCGACCACGGCTGGACTGCCGGCGTCGACTGGTGGGCCAAACGCGCCATGGCCCTCTACCCCGAGGTCGAGTGGGTCTACGCCACCGCCGTCAGCCCCGACAAGCAGATCGGCGACATCGAAGACATGATGACCCAGAAGGTCGACGGCCTCGTCATCCTGGCCACCGAGAGCGAGCCGCTCACCGACGTCGCCGAACGCGCCCACCAGCGCGGCATCTACATCGTCAATGTCGACCGCGGCTTCCACAAGCCCGTCGCCGATATCTTCCTCGAGGGCGATAACGTCGCCTTCGGCCGGCAGGCCGCCGAGTACATGGTCGCGCGCCTCGGCGGCAAGGGCCGCATCGTCATCCTCCGCGGCATCCCCTGCACCGTCGACACGAGCCGCTACGAGGCCGCCATGAAGGTCTTCCAGGCCGCCGGCATCGAGGTCCTCGGGACCCTCCCCGGCAAGTGGAATCGCGAGGAGGCGCTGAAGTGCATGCAGGTCTTCCTGGCGCAGCACCCGAAGATCGACGCGGTCTGGGCCGCCGATGACGACATGGCCCTCGGCTGCGAACAGGCCATCCGCGAGGCCGGCCGCGCCGGCGAGATGTGGATCTTCGGCGGCGCCGGCATGAAGGACGTCGTCAAGAAGGTCATGGACCGCGACCCGATGTTCCCGGCCGACGTCACCTACTCGCCGAACATGATCGCGGCCGGCGTCCACCTCGCCGTCGCCTCGCTGCGCGATGGCCACCGCGCCAAGGTCAGCGAGTTCATGCCGCGCCACATCGTCATCGACTGCGAGCTGATCACCCCCGAGAACGCGGCGCGGTACTACTTCCCGGACGCCGTCTACTGAGGCGCCGGGCCCGTAGGTCCGCGGCGCCGTCCGTGGACCTCCCGGGCGCCGTTCGGGAAAGGGACCCAAGGGACAACAGGGACCCAAGGAGGCGCAGCGCCGGGCCCGTAGGTCCGCGGCGCCGTCCGTGGACCTCCCGGGCGCCGCCGGTGCCCGGGGAACGGCAGGCGCGGGTCGCGGGTGGAGAGGAGGCCGTATGGCTGATCACGATCGCGATCACGACGGCGCCTTCTGGGACGCGGCCCGCGACGCCATGGTCGAGACCCTGCGGCGCCATGGCGTCGGCGACGCGGCCATCCTGGCGGCGATGCGGGCGGTGCCGCGACATCGCTTCATCCCGGCAGCCTGCCTTGGCGAGGATGCCTACGGCGACCACCCCTGCGATATCGGCTGGGGCCAGACCATCTCGCAGCCCTTCATCGTCGCGCACATGGTCGGCCTCCTCGGCATCCGGCCGGGGGCGCGCCTGCTGGAGGTCGGCTGCGGCAGCGGCTACCAGGCGGCGGTCCTGGCGGCGCTCGGCGCGACGGTCTTCACCGTGGAACGCCTGGAAGCCCTGGCACGGCACGCCCGCGCCGCCATCGATGTGTGCGGCTACGGCGAGCGCGTCCAGGTCCGCACCGGCGACGGCGCCCGCGGCTGGCCCGAGGCGGCGCCGTTCGACGGCATCGTGGTCGCCTGCGCGGCACCGGGCATACCGCCGGCCCTCCTCGACCAGCTCGCCGACGGCGGCTGCCTGGTGATGCCCGTCGGCAGCACGGCCCAGCGCCTCACGGTCGTGCAACGCCACGGCCACCGCCTCGAGCAGCGCCCCGACCTCTGGGTCCGCTTCGTCCCCCTGGTGACCCCGCCGGCAGCCCCGGCCTGACCGGTCCGACCGGTCTGACCCGTCCGACCGGTCGGACGATTCCCCCGGGCTCGGCGGCCGCCGGAATCCCGGATCTCACTCGGCCGGTATCAGGCGGAGCTCCCTGAGGCGCACGCGGTGGGCCTGCGCCGGCGTCTTCAGGGCCAGGCGCAGGCCGACGGCGCCATCGGGTGCGGTCTGGGTCTCGAAGGCCAGGGCGCAGGTCGTCGGTTGCCCGGGCACCAGGTAGAACCACCGGCTCGTGCCCTCGACGCCGGCCTTCTGCCAGGTGGGGACGGCCATCGACAGGGCCAGGTTGGCGCCGTCCTCGGCGAGGTAGGTGACTTCGGCCGAGACGCCCCTGCAGGCCAGCGGCGCCGTGCCCTGCAGGGGCAGGACGACCTGCGGCCAGCCCTCGGGTGCATCGTCGAAGTCGACCGTGATCTCGGCATCGCCGATGCCGGTCGTGCCCTCGGGGAGGCTGACGGCGGCCGTGGCGAGGCGCTGGATGATGGCCTTCCGGAGGGCCTCTGCCGGGCTGGGCGGCGCCGCCGCGGCGGCCGCCTCGGCCTGGATGGCCGCGATGTCCTCCGGGAGCTTGTAGACGCGCACGTAGTCGACCAGCGTCCGCCCGGGGGTCCGGCGCGGGTCGGCGCGGCCCGGGTCGGCGACGATGCCGGTCGTCTCGTCGAGCCACATGTCGCCGCCCATCCGGCGCAGGCTCAGGATGAGTTGCTGGGGCGTGTGCGAGATGCCCTGGTCGAGCGAGCCGATGGCCTCGTGGTCGTAGAAGAAGGTATAGCGTTCGGGGGTCCACAGCAGAGCCACGGTGTGGTACTGCCCGTCGTCGAAGAGGAAGCGGTCGTCGTCGCCGTGGAGGTACACGACGCGCGTCTGCCCGTCGGCGGAGTTGTCGATGAGGCGCGGGTTGGCCGGGTCGTAGCGGAAGTCGCGGCGGTTCAGGATGACATCGCCGAGGAGGGCCTGCATGTCTTCGGCCGTGAACCCGGCCGGCCGGGTGCGCTGGAAGCTCAGGTAGTTGTGGACCTTCGGGAGTTCGCTGCGATCTTTCCAGCCGCCGGGGTAGAAGTGGATCGTCGAGGACTTGTAGTCGACCTTGCTGCCGCGCGCGTAGAGGGTGCCCTCGAAGATATCGATCTCGGTGGTGCGCGGGGTGCCGTCGTAGGTATAGGGCA
>JAAYZO010000160.1 GCA_012514865.1 Lentisphaerota bacterium
CCTGGTCAGCCGCAGCCGCGTCTTCCAGCTCAAGCCGCTGGAGGACGAGCACCTCCGTCAGATTGCCCGGCAGGCCCTCCGTGACCCCGAGCGCGGCTATGGCGGCCGGGCCATCGAGCTGTGTCCTGACGCCCTCGACCACCTCGTCGGTGTCGCCAATGGCGACGCGCGGGCCGTGCTGAACGCCCTGGAGCTGGCGGTCGAGACCACGCCGCCGGACGAGGCCGGGCGCATCGTCATCGACCTCGGCGTTGCCGAGGAGTCCATTCAGCGCCGGGCCGTCCTCTACGACAAGGAGGGCGACTACCACTTCGACACCATCAGCGCCTTCATCAAGTCCCTGCGCGGCTCCGACCCCGATGCGGCGCTGTACTGGCTGGCGCGCATGGTCTACGCCGGAGAGGACCCACGCTTCCTCTTCCGGCGCATGTTGATCTTCTGTGGCGAGGACGTCGGCCTGGCGGACCCGCACGCCATGATGGTGTGCACGGCCGCGGCGGAGGCCTTCGACCGCGTTGGCATGCCCGAGGGCAACTACCACCTCGGCCTGGCGGCGCTGTACCTGGCGACGGCACCGAAGTCGAACTCGGTGATGGGCTTCTTCGACGCCCTGGCGGCGGTCGAGAAAGAGCGCGAGGGCGAGGTCCCGAATCACCTCCGCGATGCCAGTCGCGACAAGGAGGGCTTCGGGCATGGCGTCGGCTACCAGTACCCGCACGCCTACCGCGACCACTGGGTGGCGCAGCAGTACCTCCCCGACAGCCTGCGCGGCAAGGTCTTCTACCGTCCCGGTCACCTCGGCCACGAGCTGGGCGTCGCCGAGAGTGTGCGTCGTCATCGTGAAGCCCAGCTCGCCGCGGCGCTGGACGAGCAGGCCCCGGGTGCGCCCCCCGAGATCCTCAGCTTCTCGCCTCAGGACCGCGGCCTGGATCGATGGCTGGCGCGGACTCTCAACGGCGTCGGAAGCCACCTGGCACAGCTCCGCGAGGCCCTCTTCGCGGCGGCCGGCTGCCAGCGGCACTGGCGCGTCCTCGACCTCGCTGCCGACACCGGCCTGCTGACCTGGGAGGCCCTGCGGCAGGCCCCCGAGGGCGGCGTCTGGGCCCTGGTGTCGACCAGCCCGGCGGCGTCGGCGCTGCAGGCCCAGGCCGCGGCGGTGCCGGATCTTCGGCGGCCGGAGGTCCTCGTCGGTGCGCCCGTGGACCTGCCGCGTCTCGTGGCCGGAAGCGCCGACCCGGCGACGCGCTTCGAGCTGGTTGTCGGCCGCCAGGTGCTCACGCCGGTGGTCGATCGGCCCGGAGTGCTGCGGTCCTGTGCCGAGGTTATGGCGCCGGGTGGCGTGATGGTCCTGGTCGAGAATCTGCCGCGGCACACGCAGCGCCTCTACGACCTCGTGCCGTCGGCGGCTCTGGACGCGGCGCTGGCCGAGCGTCTTCGCGAGGCCGAGGAGGCCCTTTACGCCGATCCGGACGACCCATGGGTCCACTGGGACCTCACCACCGCCGCCGCGTGGTTCGAGGCGGCCGGTCTGCGGCTGGCGCGCAGCGAGGAGTTCCCCCTGGAGTTCCCGGTGACCCTCACGGCCGGTCTCATCGAGCGCTGGTTCACGCCGGCGGCGTCGGGGCAGCGTCCGGCCTACTGCCAGCACCTTCGGCGCCGTCTTGACGACGAGGAGGTCGGCCGGGTGGCGGCCGCCTTCCGGATGCTCGCGGGCAACGCGGTGATGTGGCATTCACGGGCTGCGGTCATGGTGGTGAGGGCCGCCGACGCGGCGGGTGCATCGTCGCGGCGCATGGCAGCCGGGAGGCCCTGAATCGGTCCACGGCGGCGTCCGTGGACCAAGGTTCACCGGCGGCGCGGTGAACCTACATGGACCGGGTTCACCGGCGGCGCGGTGAACCTGCTTGGCTGCGGCGTTCAGGCCGTGGGCCGCGGAGAGTTCTTGAGGAAGGACGTATGCCTGGACAGATACGCATTGTCGGTGCTCGCCAGCACAACCTGAAGAACCTCACGCTGGAGCTGCCGCGCGAGGCCCTGGTGGTCATCACCGGGCTGAGCGGCTCCGGGAAGTCGTCGCTGGCCTTCGATACCCTCTACGCCGAGGGCCAGCGGCGCTATGTCGAGAGTCTCTCGGCCTACGCCCGGCAGTTCCTCGATCGGTTGCAGAAGCCCGACGTCGACCACATCGAGGGCCTCTCGCCGGCGATTGCCATCGAGCAGCGCAGCACGGGGAACAACCCGCGTTCGACGGTGGCGACGACGACCGAGATCCACGACTACCTGCGGCTGCTCTATGCCCACCTCGGCACGCCGCACTGTCCGGAGTGCGGCCGTGTCGTGCGCCGGCAGAGCCCGCAGGCCATCGTCAACCGCCTCCTGGGCCTGCCCGCCGACCGTCGCCTGGTCATCCTGGCGCCGTACGTGCGCGGCCGCCGGGGCGCCCATGCGGACGTCGTCGAGCAGATGCGCAAGGATGGCTTCGTGCGCGCCCGCATCGACGGCCGCATGGTCGCACTCGAGGACGACATCGCGCTCGACCGCGCCGCCCGTCACACCCTCGAGGCGGTCGTCGATCGCCTCAAGACCGGCGCGACCACGGCCTCGCGCCTGACCGACTCGGTCGAGCTGGCCCTGCGCCTCGGCCAGGGCCTCCTCGTCGCCATGGTCGAAGACAGCGCCGCTCCCGGCGGCTGGCATGAGGAGCTCTTCAGCGAGCACCTCGCCTGCGCCGACTGCGGCATCAGCCTCGGCGAACTCCAGCCGCGCGACTTCTCCTTTAATAACCCGTACGGCGCCTGCCCGCGCTGCCACGGCCTGGGGACGGTCCAGGTCATCCAGATCGACCGCCTCATTCCCGACCCGTCGCGGGCCATCGGCAAGGACGCCATGCCGGTCCTCGAGGTCGGCCCGCGGCGGGTGGTGCGCTACCACCAGCAGCTCGTCGCCAGTGTGCTGAAGCACCTCGGCGTCGACCCTTCCACGGCCTGGCGTGACGTCCCGGCGGCGGCGCAGCGCGTCCTGCTCGAGGGGAGCGGCACCGACGAGGTCCTCCTGGAGTACTCCCTGATGCGTCGTCACCACCGCGTGCGGCGGCCGTTCGAGGGGCTGGTGCCGCTCCTGACCCGGCGCTGGCAGGAGGCTGAGAGCGAGACCTTGCGCGAGCGCCTCGAGGCGCTGATGGAGGCGGCCCTGTGTCCGGACTGCCGGGGCGCGCGGCTCAAGCCCGCGGCGTTGGCGGTGCTGCTGGGTGGGCAGTCGATCCACGGCTTTGCGCATCTGAGCATCGAGCGGGCGCTGCAGTTCCTCGACGGCCTCGACCTCAGCGTCGAGGCGGCGGCCATCGGTCACGACCTGGTCAAGGAGATCCGGGCCCGTCTGGGCTTCCTGCAGGCGGTGGGCCTGGGCTACCTGAGTCTGGACCGCGCCAGTGCCAGCCTCTCCGGCGGCGAGGCGCAGCGCATCCGTCTGGCCACGCAGGTCGGCACCGGCCTGGTCGGGGTGCTCTACATCCTGGACGAGCCGAGCATCGGCCTGCACCAGCGCGACAACGAGCGGCTCCTCGCGACGTTGCGGCGCCTGCGCGATCTGGGCAACACCGTCATCGTGGTCGAGCACGACCTGGCCACCATGGCCCAGGCCGACTACATCGTCGACCTCGGCCCCGGTGCCGGCCGGCACGGCGGCGAGCTGGTCTGCGCCGGCACGCCGGCCGAGGTCAGCGCCTGCGAGCGCAGCCTGACCGGCCAGTACCTCAGCGGCCGGCGGCGGCTGGAGCTGCCGACGACGCGCCACCCCGGCAACGGCCTCTTCCTCGAGGTCCGCGGTGCCACCGAGCACAACCTCAAGGGCATCACGGCGCGGCTGCCCCTGGGGACGCTCTGCTGCGTCACCGGCGTCTCGGGCTCCGGCAAGAGCACCCTGGTCGAGCACATCCTGCGCCGGGCCGTGAGTCAGGCCCTCGGGCTGCGCACGGCGCCGCCGGGGGCCCACGCCGGGCTCGGCGGCATCGAGCACATCGATAAGATGATCGTCATCGACCAGGCGCCCATCGGCCGCACGCCGCGCTCGAATCCCGCCACCTACATCGGCGCCTTCGATACCATCCGCGACCTCTTCGCACGCGTCCCGGAGGCGCGTGTCCGCGGCTACACCGCGGGTCGTTTCAGCTTCAACGTCAAGGGCGGCCGCTGTGAGGAGTGCCGTGGCGACGGCCTGAAGAAGATCGAGATGCAGTTCCTGCCGGATGTCTACGTCCGTTGCGAGGCCTGCCAGGGCCGGCGCTACAACCAGGAGACGCTGAATGTGCGCTATCGCGGCCGCTCGATAGCCGATGTTCTGGACATGACGATCACCGATGGCCATGAGCTCTTCGCGGCGGTGCCGCGTCTGAAGCGCCAGCTCGGGACGCTCTGCGAGGTCGGTCTGGGCTACCTGCGGCTGGGTCAGGCGGCCACGACCCTCTCCGGCGGCGAGGCCCAGCGCGTCAAGCTGGCGGCGGAGCTGGCCCGGCACCCGAGCGGGCACACCCTGTACATCCTCGACGAGCCGACCACGGGGCTGCACCTGGCCGACGTCGAGAACCTCATGGGCATCCTGATGCGTCTGCGCGACCAGGGCAACACGGTCCTGGTCATCGAGCATCACCTTGACGTGATCAAGGCCGCGGACCACGTCCTGGACCTCGGTCCCGAGGGCGGCGAAGCCGGCGGCAGGATCGTCGCCGAGGGCACGCCCGAGGCCGTCGCGGCCTGCCCGGCCTCGCATACGGGCCGCTTCCTGCGGCCCCTGCTCGGCCTGGACTGATCTGGAGCACCCGCGACGAGGCCCGGGGGGCAACGCTCAAGGCAGGAGAGGGAGGGAACGCCGAACGCTCAACGCCCAACGCCCAACGCCCAAGGACGGAGGGGAGAGAACCACGGATGGACACGGATGAACTCGGATGGGGGAGGAGGAGGGGAGAACCACGAATGAACACGAATGGACACGAATGAGGGGGAGGAGCGATGAGGCGAGGAGGCAACGCTCAACGCCCAACGCCCAAGGCAGGAGAGGGAGGAAACGCCGAACGCTCAACGCTCAACGCCCAACGCTCAAGGCAGGAGGGAGGGAACGCCGATCGCTCAACGCTCAAGGACGGAGGGGAGAGAACGCCACCATCACCCGCCGAGGTACGACGTCGGGTGAATGGACTGGTTGGAACTCCCCTTCTTGTTCTCCCGCAGAGGCGCAGAGGCGCTGAGGGTCATTCCTCGAGCCCATTCACGCAACGGGTGATCCCGCCCTTCATCACGTCCCCCCCGAAGTTCAGGAGGTAACCGAGCCTGCAGCCCGTAAGCCGCAGGTAGGTCTGCACCTGTTTCCTGTGGGCTGCGGTCACCCGCTCCACCGACTTCAGTTCCAGGATCACCTTCCCTTCGACGATCAGGTCGGCCCGGAACCCTTCCTCGAA
>JAAYZO010000019.1 GCA_012514865.1 Lentisphaerota bacterium
CACCGCGACACCGGCGCACGCCTGCTGGCCTTCCTCAGCCAGGGCGACAGCACACGCCTGCGCCAGGGCAGCCAGAGCCAGCGCTGGCTGCTCTTCCGCGCCGAGGACCTCCCCGCCGACGCCAGCCCGGAACTCCCCGCCGACCTGCGTACCCAGGTCACCGGCTCGTGGGTCATGGGCCAGAAGGGCCTGGCCATCCTGCGCGACGGCCAGGACGCCGATGCCCAGGCCGCCCTGCTCCGCTACGGCCCGTCGCTGAACCACGGCGACTACGACGACCTCGGACTGATCTACTACGCCAAGGGCTGGCAGATGACCTACGAGATCGGCTATGGCCTCGGCAGCACCCACTGCCAGGTCGGCTGGGGCAGCCAGACGGTCAGCCACTGCCTCGTCACCGTCAACGAGAAGAGCCAGGGCGGCGCCTCCGGCGGCAGCCTGAACCTCTTCGCGGAGCTGCCCTCGCTGCGGCTGGTCGAGGCCGAGTCGCCCCTCAGCTACAGCCGCCAGGGCGTCTCGCAGTACCGCCGGACCGTCGCCCTCGTCGGCAGCGGCGCCGATCAGGTCCTCGTCGACCTCTTCCGCGTGCGCGGCGGCCAGCAGCATGACTACAGCCTCGGCGTCCAGACCCAGGCGGTCAGCGTCAACGGGCTTGAGGTCGGCCCCGAAGAGGATGGCTCCCTCGCCGGCGACGGCATCGCCTGGGGTGAGATCATCGGCCTCGACGGCGATGTCAAGGGCTACCCCAACAAGCCCTACTGGAACCCGCCCCCCGGCAATGGCTACGGCTTCTTCTACGACCCGCGCCGCGCCCCCGCCAGCCGGCCCTTCCAGGTCGACTTCGACTTCGGCGATGCCCGCCAGACGCGCCTGCGCGTGCATGCCCTCCCCGAGGCCGGCTCCGAGGCGATCCTGGCCAAGGCGCCGGGGCTGTACCCGCACAACCGCAACGCCGCCTACCTGCTCCTGCGGCGCGTCAGCCCGTCCGCCGAGACGCCGCTGCAGAGCAGCTTCGCGGTGGTGATGGAGCCCGGCGGCCAGCCGCCGGAAGAGGGCGTCATCCCGGCGGCCGCGCTGCAGTCGATGCTCGTCGATACGCCGGTGAACCCGCGCTACCTGGCCGGGAATGGCCTGCTCTTCTTCCCGGGCGAGAAGGCCGGCGACGCGATGACGGTCGAGGTGCCGGCCGCCGAGGCCGGGGCCTACCGGGTCGTGGCTGGCCTCATGCGCTCACCGAGCTACGGCACCGTGCGGCTCCTGGTCGACGGCGAGCCGCTCGGCGAGGCCTTCACAGCCACGGCCCCGGGCCTCTCCGGGCCTGACACGGTGGTCTTTGGGACGCGTGAGCTGACGGCAGGGCCGCACCGCCTGCGTTTCGAGACGGTCGAGGGCGTCCGCCTGGCCTTCGGCCTCTGCTGGGTGAAGCTGGCTCCGGCCGCCGCCGCCGCGACCCCCGTCGCGGCACCCGCCGCGCCGGTCCTGGATCAGGTCGACCGCGTTGCGGTCGACGGCGATGACAGCCACATGACCCCGATGGGCGTGCACCTCCGCCGCCTCGGCCGCGATGAGTACCTCTTCAGCGCCTCGCCCGAGGATGACGCCCTGCGCACCGCCGTCCTCCCGGGCGGTACCCTGACCTGGCGCGGCGCCGTCGTCTTCCTGGCCCTGCGCGAGGGCCGTCTCGAGACCGCCGCCACGCACGGCGCCTGGGATGTCACCTACGCCGGACAGCGCCTGGGGCCCGCCCAGGGCCGCCACACCGGCAAGGTGGTGGCCATCGACGACGCGGCTCACACCATCGACATCGACAGCGCCATCCCGGCCGACGGCATCGGCCGCGTCGTGGTCTTCCGCAACCCGGCCTTCTCGCGCGATACCGCCTTCCGCATCGTCGGCCTGGCCGCCCTGCCCGACGGCCGCACCCGCCTGGACCTTGGCACGCAGCCGATCCTCCTCGGCCGCGGCCGCGTCCACCAGCGCCGCCCGGGCAACATCCTCACCAGCGACGTCCCGCACGAGTTCGCCCGCGGCGTCATGAACCGCACCGAGACGCGTTTCTTCGAGGGCAAACGCATCAGCAACGGCCGCGGCGCCGAGAGCCGCATCCGCCGGCTGATCTACGAGGAACCGATGCGTATCGAGGTCGAGAACGCCGAGGGCTTCGCCGAGGGCGACACCCTCTTCTACTACGACCTCAGCCTCGGCGACGAAGCCATCGTCACCACCGCCTGGGAAGGCGCCCCGGCGCCCTAACCGGGCCGACGACACCCGTCCCGCCCGCGGGCTGCCCGCGGCAGAGCCCGGACACGTCAGACTGGTCAGACTGGTCAGACTGGTCAGACTGGTCAGACTGGGCCGCCCTCGTCACGCGCCCCGCGCCGGGGGCCGCCCTGCTCAGCGCCACTCGTGTTTGGGGTAGCGCCGGGCCAGCTCGCGGCGGATGCGCGGGTAGGCCTCTCGCCAGAAGCCCTCGAGGTCATCGGTGATCTGCACCGTGCGCATGTTCGGCGCCAGGATGTCGATCAGCAGCGGCACCCGCCCGCCGGCAATGCGCGGCGTCGTGGTCAGGCCGTAGAGGTCCTGGATGCGGGTTCGCCCGCGCGGCGGCCGGCCGGCGGCGTAGTCGAGGCGCATCCGCCGGCCGCTCGGGAGGGGCAGCCAGGCCGGCGCCATGGCCTCGACAAAACGCACGTCGTCATGCGAGAGGGCATGCCGGACCGCGTCCAGGCATGGCCTGTCCTTGACCTCGCGGTAGCGCGAGGACCCGGTGCAGAGTTCCCGCAGGATGACGGCCCGGTCGGTCTCGTCGTAGGTCAGCAGCCCGCGTTCGGGGAAGACGCTGGCGGTCCAGCGCACGCGCTCGATCCACTCCTCGACGGTGCGGTCCCAGCCATGCAGGGGCAGCCGTCCGTTGGCCAGTTCGCCGGCGAGGATCTCGGCCGCGAGTTCCGCATCGAGGGTGGTGACCTCGCGGTCTTCCAGGACCACGCCGAGGCAGGTGGTGCGCAGCCGTCGCACGACCTGATGGCGGCGGTCGTCCCAGACCGTGCGGTCCTGGCTCTCCCAGGCCTCCGGGAAGAGGTCCATCAGCCACTCCTCGCGGACCTCGGTCGCCAGGCTGATGAGGGTCTTCAGCGGCCGGCCGCGGCCGCCGGTCTCGCGGATCTCGCCGGCGACCAGCAGGCGGGCCTCACGGACGCCGCTCTCGCGGACGAGTTCCGCACTGCGACCCGCCGGCAGCTCGCAGAGGAGCGTCCCGGCATCACGACGACGCGCCAGGCGGTCGGGAAAGGCAGCCAGGACACTCCGGCCGAAGGCGGTGACACGGTCGCCCGCGCGGTGCTGTGGCCAGCCCAGCCGGCGGGACGCCCCCAGGAGGATCCGCGCCGCCGACCACACCTGACGCGCCGGACCGGCGAGCACGCCGCGGCTCTCGCAGAAGCCCTGGTCGAAACCCGCGGCATGAGCCGAGCGGACCACCTCGACCAGCCCCAGGAGATCCGACGACAGCGCCTCCGCCTCCGGCAGCGACGCGCCCCCGCGCAGGACCGGCCGCTCGCCCAGGAGCGCCGCCGCCACCGCGGCGTCCTCCAGGCAGCCCTCCGCGGCCGCGGCGTGCAGAAGACGGCCCAGACGCGGATGCGCCGGCACCCCGGAGATCTCGCGGCCGAGAGCCGTGAGGTGAAAGCCGGCCGGGTCGATGAGACCCAGGCTGCGGAGTTCGGCGAGGCCCTGCTCCAGGGCCTCCGGACGCGGCGCCTCGAACCAGTCGAAGACTCCCGGCTCGACGGTGCCCATGGCCGCCATCAGCAGCAGGGCCTCGGCCAGATCGACACGCTGGACCTCGGGCGCCGTCCGCGACGGCTTGCGCTGCTGCTCGGCCAATGTCCACAGCCGCGAGCACGTCCCGGGGCCCTCGCGGCCGGCCCGGCCGGCGCGCTGGTCGGCGGCGTCGCGGCTGATCGGGCCCAGCTCGAGGAGAGTCAGGCCGCGCCCGGCGTCGTAGCGGCCCTGTCGGGCCAGGCCGGAGTCGATGACATGGCGGACCCCGGGCACCGTCAGCGAGGTCTCGGCGATGTTCGTGGCCAGGATCAGCCGGCGCGCGGCGCCGGGCTCCATGACGCGGTGCTGGACGGCCGGCGGCAGGTCGCCGTAGAGCGGCAGGATCTCCAGGTTCGAGAGCATCCGGCGGCAGACCGCCATCGTCCGCTGGATCTCGTAGACACCCGGAAGGAACACCAGGAGATCGCCCGCGGGCTCCTCGCGCACCACGCCGGCCGCCGCACGTGCCGCGTCCTCCCAGATCTCAACCCGGGCCGGGCGCTCCGCGTAGCGGATGTCAACCGGGTACAGACGGCCGTCGGCGTGCAGGTGCGGACAGCCCCCCAGGTAGGCCTGCACCGCCTCGGCATCCAGGGTGGCCGACATCACCACCAGACGCAGATCCGGACGGCGTTGCTGAAGGCGCCGCAGGAGCCCGAGAGTGATATCCGAGGTCAGACGGCGCTCGTGGAACTCGTCGAAGACGACCGCGCCAACGCCGGCCAGCTCGGGCGACTCCAGAAGCCGCCGCGGCAGGAGCCCCTCGGTGATGAACCACAGCCGCGTCGACGCCCCGCCGCAGTGCTCGAAGCGCGTCCGGTACCCCACCGCCTGACCCGGCTCCTGGCCCAGCTCGCGCGCCACCCGCTCGGCCAGCACCCGCGCCGCCAGACGCCGCGGCTGGAGCACCAGGATCTGACCGGAGACCGCGTCGGACTCGAGCAGGTAGCGCGGCACCTGCGTCGACTTGCCGGCGCCCGTCGGCGCCGTGATCACAACGCGGTTGCCACGCGCCACAACGGCGCGCAGGGCCTCGCGGATCGACAGGATGGGTAAGGTCGGGGGTGTCATGGCGATGCTCGGAGGCCGGCGCGGCAACCGCCAGCCGCAACGGCGGCGAGCGCGCCGACAATGTAGAGCCACCGACCCCGAATCCAAGCCGCCCACAGCCCTCGCCGCGGCCGGTCCAGGATCGCCCCGGCGCTCACCGGGCCACCCTGGAGGGGTGCCAGATCGTAGCCGGGGGTCGGGCGCAGCCGACCCCCGGGAACGCGACTCCGCAAGCCACGCACCCTGGAGGGGTGCCAGAAGCGGCCGCCCCTGAACGCCCTTGAGGCTGTCGCCGCGCCCGCGGCGAGGGCTGTCAGGACATCAGGCGGCGGAAGCCGGAGTGCGCCACGGGGCCGTGCAGGGCGCTGCTGATGGTGCCCTCGCGGATGGCCTCGGCGAGGGCCTGGAAGCTCTCGCCGACGGCCTGCTCGAAGAGCGCCATGTCGCGCTCGGTGTGGGCCAGGGTCGGGTAGTAGGCGGCCCCGGCCAGGAAGCCGCGCGACAGCATCTCCTGGGTGTAGAGCGTGCGCACCGCCAGGTCGTCGGGATGGTCGAACTGCAGATACGCCATGCAGGGGAAGCCGCCGGCGACCTTGATGTGGATGCCGGCCGCCTCGGCGCAGCGTCGCCAGATAGCCTTGACGGCCTCGCCGGCCCAGGCCAGGTGCTTGGGCAGGTCGACGCGCTGCATCTTGCGGACCGTAGCCAGAGCGGCGGCCGGGCCGACGGCCTCGGTCCAGGCGGTGCTGCTGATGAAGGAGTGGTGCGCGCCGTCCATGGCGGCCGCGGCGCCGATGACCGCCGCGATCGGGTGGCCGTTGCCGAGGGCCTTGGCGAAGATGGCCATGTCCGGCGCGACGTTGAGCGGCAGATGCACACCGCCGACCGCGACCCGGAAGCCGATGGTTATCTCATCGAAGACCAGGAGGATGCCATGCCGGCGCGTCTCGGCCCGCACCGTCTCCAGGAAGCCCGGCTCAGGCGGGTCCAGCCGGGCCGGCTCCATGATGATGCAGGCCAGGTCGTGACTGAAGGTCGAGATGATCGCCTGGAAGGCGCGCAGGTCGTTGTACCGGAAGGCCAGCGTCGTGCCCCGCAGCTCGCGGGGTACGCCCGCCGCCGTCAGGCCCGGCATGAGGTGGGGGGCCAGGACGTCATTGTTGCCGAGGTTGGCGGCGAGGTACCAGTCATGCCAGCCGTGGTAACCGCAGAGCGCGATCCGCGTGCGGCCGCTCGAGGCCCGCGCGATGCGCGCCGCCATGGCGCCGGCCTCGCCGCCGCAACGGGCAAAACGCACGCTCTGCGCCCATGGATGGAGCTCGCAGAGGAGGTCGGCCAGCTCGAGCTCCTCAACCGGATTGAGCGAACTCATGCTCCCGAGGTTGACCCGGCGCTGCACGGCACGGGTGACCTCCGGATCGCGGAAGCCGAGAAGGCAGGAGCCGACGCCGTTGTTGGCGTAGTCGATGTAGCAGCGCCCGTCGGTGTCCCAGACCCGGCAGCCGCGCGCCTCACGGAAGTAGGCCGGCCACTGCCCCGGCGCGAACATCTCGGGACGCTTGCTCAGGAGCTGTGTGCCGCCCGGTATGCGACGTTGCGCCCGGGCGTAGAGGCTCTGCACGTCCTCGCGCGTCTCCTGCGGCAGGCCGAGAAGCTCGGCGGCGTTGCCGCTGAAGATGGCGCGCAGGTCCGACGCGTCCAGGCCAAAGCGGTCCGCGGCGGTGAACAGCGCCCGCAGCGCCTCGAGGCCGACCGCCCAGGTGGCGCAGGACGGACTGGATGCCGGCGCGTCGATGCGCTCCGGCGCGACCCAGGCGAAGTTGTCGCCAACGGTCACACAGCGCCCGCGCTGCTGCGATACCGGGTAGTCGGAACCCCACAGCAGACGATGCGGACCGAAGTGCTCGAGGACCGCCACCAGGGCCTCGGCCTCGCAGATGCCCGAGCTGTCGAACCAGAGGTTGTCCAGATGCGCCAGGGAGCCGGCGGCCGCGACGGTGTCGGGGGCGTGGAAGCCCCGGCCGGCATGCGCCAGGACCACCCGCACGTGCGGGTAGCGCTCGGCGCAGCCCCGGAGGTAGACGAGGTTCTTCTCGTCCGCCAGGGCATGCGGGCGCACCAGATGCAGCATCAGCACGGCCTCGCGTGCCTCACAGAGCTCCCAGAACCACTCCGGGCAGAAGGCCTCCAGGGGCAGATCGAAGGTCGATGACTTCGACGCGCCGAAGAGGTGATACGGTTTCAGGCCGACGACGCGGTCGCGCTTCAGCCATGCCTCGAGGTGCTGTCGCGGCATGTCCGGCGCCGCCAGGACGAGGAGGCGGTCCTGGTCCTGCCAGTCCTTCTGGTTCAGGAGCCAGTCGTTGGCCTTGTTCGGCTGACCGCGGCCCGGCATCGGCATGAACAGCCCGCCGGTGAGCCGCGCCTGGCCGACCTGACGGCCGAGGTCGCGTCGCCATCCGGCCCGGGTCAGGGCGCCGCCATGGGGTGCCTTGCCGGGCGGCTGGAGGTGGGCGTGGGCATCGAAGAGCTGCTCGGGAAGCCGCGACGCCAGGAGCGCGGCGGCGGCCTTGTCCTGCGGCGGCTGCGTCCTGTCCTGGGCCATCGCGATCCCTCCTTGGCTATGCCACCCACGGGCTCTCTCCGCCACTCCGGCGCACGACCTGCCTCGGCAGCCTGCCTGGGCTGTCGCCGCCGCCATCGCCCTGACAACCAGGCACCATACAACCGGAATCGCCGACTTGCCCACCCTCGCAAGCGCCGCGGTGAACGCCCCTTGCGGCGGCGGTCAGGCGCCCTATGGCGGCCGCCCGGCGACGACGTAGTAGACGACGCCCACCAGCATCGGCAGCAGCGCGCCGAGGACGCTCCCGGCGATGATCCCGACCATCAGGGGCTTGAGCTGCTCGTAGAGGCGCGCTCCGCCATAGCGGGTGACCGCCACCTTGATCAGCCAGGCCAGGAAGAACGAGAACCAGGTGAAGTACGACGGGAAGCCGCCCAGGAAGACGAAGGCCATCGGGTGCAGCGGCCACCATGTGAAACGCAGGCGCGCGAAGGCCAGGCCGAGCGCGATCACCAGGGCAATCAGGAAGGCGGTCACCTGCTGGCGGTCCGGCGAGAGATGACCCAGACGCTCGAAGCCGCGGACAGTCTCCGCGCTCTCGAGGAGGTCCTGCGCCCGCAGGCGCTGACGGATCTCGACCATGTTCTCGAACGAGTACCACGACGTCGAACGCGCCCAGCCCGAGGTCAGCGCACCGCGGTCGTACTGCCAGTAGATGGTCGCCGGCACCGACACCAGCATCGCGATGACGACGATGGCCACACCCCAGCGCGCCAGGCGCCCGGGATCCAGATGGAAGACATCGCCGAGCTTGAGCGCCTGCACGAAGAACGGCATCGGCGCCCAGCCCGGACCGCTGACCAGCATCGTCGACACCAGGAACATGATCAGCAGCGTCCGCGGACCGAGGGCGGCGGTGCCGCAGAAGGCCCAGATCATGACGCAGGGGTAGACGTAGGTCCCGATGATGAAGCCGCCGGTCTCGGCGATCATGCGGCTGATGACGATGTGGACCATGTACATCAGGGCCGTGTAGAGCAGCGCGAGCTGCCAGTCCAGGCCGACCAGCACCAGCTGCGCGACGAACAGCACCGTGCAGACGATGAACACACGCATGCCCCAGACCGCATGCGGCTCGACGGCCTCGCGCGGCCGCAGCCCGAGGCTGTTCCGCAGCACGTGCCGGTAGTAGTGTCGGCCCGTGTAGAGAAGCATCAGCAGGATCGCCATGTAGCCGCCGGCATAGATCGACTGCTCCAGGCTCGGACCGAGCATCCGGCCGCAGCGGAAGGGCACGCCGATCATCGCGAAGGCACCGAAGATGCTGCAGTAGATGAACGGCGTGACGGTCAGGGTGAAGGTCATGTCGGTCCGCAGGAAGTAGGCCAGGCCGAGGACCGGCCACCATATCGAGAGCTGGAAGAGCCCCTGCCCGGCGCCCTGGACCAGCACCGGCGCCAGCTTCGCCAGTGCCGAGCAGTCGAAGCTGGTGCGGATCGGGATGAGCATCTCCGGCAGCCAGCGTACCAGGTAGTTATTGAGGTGGATGCCGAACACGACCGCGAAGCCGATCCAGAACAGCCGGCTGCCCAGGAAGGCCGGCCGGCCGCTGGCGTCGGGCAGGAGACTGGCGGTGAAGGTGGCGATCGGGTAGGGCAACTGCTCATGCCGGGCCCACTGGGTGTGAAAGACCGTCGCCAGAGCCAGCATCGCCAGCGTCGCCGCCAGGAGCAGCGGCACCCAGAACGACAGCGTCCGCAGCCAGGCCGACCACGGCACCGCCCATGGCGCGATGTGGCGGTCACCGATCGACAGGCCGGTGACGTAGCCATCCAGAGCGCGGCTCTCGTCACCGGCGACGTCCGCCAGCATCCGCGCCGGCGCAATGGCGACGACGTCCTCCTTGATCCAGCCCGGACGCTGCCGCAGGTCGTGATGCGGGAACATCACCGCCGGCGGCAGGTACTGCACCAGGCCCAGGCCCGGAATGCCGCAGGCCAGCAGAAGGAAGCAGAAGATGGTGATGACCTCGGCCGGCCGCAGACGCCAGCGATCCCCACCCAGACGCGCCGTCAGCGGGTACACCGCCAGCACAAACAGCACCAGGCCGCCGTAGATCGCCACCGGCATCAGCGATGAGATGACCTGGCCCTGCCGGATCACTTCGTCGACGAAGTAACACACGGCACTGACCAGAATCACCCCAAGAAGTCCCGCGGCCAGAGCCCGCCGAGTCATGAAGTCCCTCCTCTGCCCGGCAGCACCGGCAGCTCGATGCAGGAGGCGTACTCGCTGGAGTGGTGCAGGCTGTTGTTGGCCAGACGCCAGGTCCGGCCGCTGCCGAGGGGCTCGCCGCTGTTGCGATTCCGGTCGAAGCGCGGGTAGTTGCTGCTGGAGATGTCCACCCGCAGGGCATGGCCGGGCTCGATGCGCACCGCGGTGGGGAAGAGCTCGAACGACAGCTCGACGACCTGGCCCGGGCTGTACGGCGCCTCGTGGTCGTAGCCCTCGCGGAAACGCAGGCGGGCGATGCTCTCGGTGAGGTTGACCGCCGCACCGCCCGGGCACTCCGGGCTCGCGGGCAGGACCTCGACCAGCTTGGCCGTGAAGTCGGTGTCGGGGGCGTCGCTCGAGACGAAGAGCCTGGCGCGCACCGGCCCGGCCAGCTCCAGGGGCGCGGCCAGGGGCGGCGTCTGGAAGACGAGGACATCCGGGCGCGACGCCAGGGGCACCCCGGCGCGTCCCGGGGTGAAGCGCTCGTCGGTGCGCTGGTCGAAGCCGCCGGCGGCCAGGGGCATCGCCGAGAGATTGCCGCCCAGGGTCGGCACGGGCTGCCGCGGGTCGTAGGTGTAGGTACTGCAGCGCTCCTCGTCGGGTCCCGGCGCGGCCTCGTCGAGGCGGCCGTCGCCATGGAGGTAGTACGGCGTCGGGCGGCACTCGGGCGGCGGCCAGGAGGCGGCCTCGCGCCACGACCCGGCGCGCCAGAGCAGGCCGCGGCGCGTCAGCGGCGCCTCCGGCCGGCCCGGGCCGCCCATCATGAACCAGCGCACCGGCGCCGCCGTGGCCAGGCCGGTGTCGAGGCCCTTCAGCCAGTGGTCGAACCAGCGCAGGCGCAGGGCCTCCATATCGACCGCGGCACTGGCATCGAACCAGCAGTCGCCCGCCTCGCGCAGGCCGGCGCCGCCGTGGTGCCAGGGCCCGACGACCACATGCACCGGCCAGCGCTGGCGGCGGCGCATCGCCACGGCGTTCTCGAAGGTGCCGCGGGTGTAGGTGTCATACCAGCCGCCGATGTAGAGGGTCGGGACATCGGCGTGGCCGTCGTAGTGGTCGCGCGGGCCGAAGCCGGGCTGTCTCCAGAACTCGTCGTAGAGGACGTGGTTCTGCAGATCGAGGGCCCACTGCTCGTAATGCGGCACGAGTGCCAGGGGCGTCGCGCCGCGGCGGATGGGCCCGAGTTCGAGGTAGTCCCACACCCGCCGGCAGGCCTCCTCGAGCACCTGCCGCAGGCCCGGATTGGCAGCGGCTTCATGGCTGGTGGAGGCCATGCTGAAGGCGTAGACCATGAAGCGCAGCTCCAGGGCGCCGTTGTGGCGCATCGAGCTGTGGAAGTAGCTCGACGGCCCGAACTGCACCGCCATCGCCCCGAGATGCGGCGGCGCCAGGCAGGCCAGGGCGCTCTGCGCCGCGGCGCAGTACGAGGCGCCGAGGGTGCCGACGTGGCCATCGCAGCCATCCTGAGCCGCCAGCCACTCGACGGCGTCGTAGCCATCGCGCTCCTCGCCGATGAAGGCATGGAACTCGCCTTCGGAGGCGTAGCGGCCGCGGACGTCCTGGCAGGCGAAGAGGTAGCCGCGGCGGGCGTAGTACTCCCCGAAGGCGGCGTTGCCGGCCTTGTTGTACGGCGTCCGCAGGAGCAGCGCCGGCCAGGGCCCGGCGCCCGGCCGGCCCGCGCGCGCCGGCAGATAGAGGTCCGTCGCCAGGCGCACGCCATCCCGCATGGGGACCATCACGTCGCGGGCCGTGACGACCTCCCAGGTCGCCGCGGAGCCCTCCCGATTCGTCGTCATGACGCCGATCTCCGATTCCGGCGGCCGGTCCGCCGGGCCGCCGGGCCGTCGAGCCCACCGCCTCAGCGGTAGAACGACGGCAGGAACATCACCAGCACGGTGTACAGCTCGAGACGCCCGAGCAGCATGGTGAACGACAGAAGCAGCTTGGCCGCCGGCGGCATCCAGGCGTACGTCGAGGTGGCGCCCACCTGACCCAGGCCGGGACCGACATTCGCCAGGCTGCTGAGGGTGGCCGTCGCGGCCGTCACCAGATCGCCGACACCCAGCAGACATAGCGCCAGGGTCACGGCCACGTTGATCGCCATGAATAGGAAGAAAAAGGCGAGAATCTTGTGCAGCACGATCGGGTCGATGCGCTGGCCGTTGAAGCGGACGTTCGACATGGTCCGCCGAAACAGGCAGCGCTCGACCTGGAAAACGCCATAGCGCAGCAGCAACAGGATGCGCGACTGCTTCATGCCGCCGGCCGTCGAGCCGGCACAGCCGCCCAGGTACATCAGCAGGACCAACACCGCGGCACAGTACGCCGGCCAGGGATTGAAGTCGGCGGTGACGAAGCCGGTGGTGGTCACGATCGAGACGACCTGGAAGGCGGCGTAGCGCAGGCTGGTCAGGTAGCTCGCCGAGGGAATGACCTCACCGGCAGTGGTGACGATGCTGCGGCCGGTCACCACCAGGGCGATACTGGCGGTGGCCAGCAGACAGACGGCCGTGTAGAAGCGGAATTCCTCGTCCTTCCACAGACAGCGCCACTCGCCGCGCAGAGCGCGGTAGTGGAGGAGGAAGTTGACACCGGAGAGGAACATGAAGAGGATCGTGATCGCCTCGATGGTGGCGCTGTGGTAGAAGGCCAGGCTCTCCTGGCGGGTGGAGAACCCCCCGGTGGCGACGGTGGCACAGGCGTGACACCAGGCGTCGAACCACGACATGCCGCTGAGACAGAGCAGGCCAGTCTGCAGCAGGGTCAGGGTCAGATAGACGCCCCAGAGGATCTTCGCCGAGTCGGCGATGCGCGGCGTGATGCGGTCGTGCGTCGGCCCCGGCACCTCGGCCCGGAAGAGCTGCTGAGCGCCGAGGCCGAGCCAGGGCATGATCGCCACCGACAGCACCACGATGCCCATACCGCCAAGCCAATGCGTCAGGGCGCGCCAGTACAGCAGCGCCGCCGGCAGGTCGGCCAGGCCCTGGCTGAGAGCCCCGCCCGACCGCAAGGGCAGGCCGCGCTCGATGACGCTGGCGCCGGTGGTCGTGAACCCGGACATGGTCTCGAAGATGGCGTCATACCAGCGCAGATCCGCGATAAGGAGGTAGGGCAAGGCCCCGACCAGGGTCGCGGCCACCCAACTCAGGCTGACCACCGCGAAGCCCTCGTGAAAGCCGAAGACAAGCGTCTGGCCGTGCCGTGCCAGGATCACGACCAGGCCGCTGACCGCCATGGTCCCCAGAGCGCAGTACAGCAGGACGCGCAACACCGCCGGCGGGTCGCCCATGGCCAGCCCGACCGGCACCGCGGTGAGCATGGCCGCGCCCACGATGATCAGAACTGAGGCGATGGCGTTGGTCACGGCACGGAGGTTCATGCGAACCTCCTGGCGATCTTCAGGAAGCTGCGGCGCGTCAGCAGCTTCTCCAGGTCACGGGCGTGCTCGGGCGTCGCGATCATGACGACGCGGTCGTCCGGCTCGATGATCAGGTCGCCGGTGGCCGCCAGGGCCTCGGCGCGGCGAATGACCAGGGCAAACACCGCCGAGGGCGGCAGGCGGCAGTCGGCCAGACGACAGCCGCACAGCGGCACGCCCGGGACGACACGGAATTCGTAGATGTGGGCGCGGGCCCGGTTGAGCACGGCCTGCACCCGCACTTCATCCGTGGTGACGGTCTTCAGGACCGAGTTCACCGCCGCCAGACGCGGGCTGAAGCCGCAGTCGATGGCGCCCATGGCCGGGACGATGTCGACATATTCGGCCTTGTTCGTCACCGTGATGACCTTGCGCGCGCCCTGCTGCTTGGCCAGGAGGCTGCAGAGGATGTTATCCTCGTCGTCGTCGAGCATGCTGATGAAGGCCCGGCAGCCATTGACGCCGGCCTCCTCGAGCACGTCGCTGTCGGTGGCAGCGCCGCGGATGAGCATGGCGCGCCGACCGAGTTCGTCCAGGAACAGCGTCGCCGGCTCCTCGGAGGCCTCGATCACGCGCACCGACAGGCCGCTGTCGCACAGGCGCGGCACCAACTGCCGCGTCAGACGGTTGGCACCCGCCACCAGCACCGGACCGCTGGCGTCATGGTCGGGCCAGAAGCGGTCGCGCAAGGCCGCCACGGCATGGTGCTCGCCGGCGATGTAGACCTCGTCGCCGGCCTGCAGCACCGTCCCCCCGCGCGGCATCACCAGCCGGCGCTGCCGCACGATCGCCGGAAAGCGCGTGCGGGCGAGCACCTCCGGGTCCGGGAAGTCGTGCAGCGAGCTGCCGACCAGACTCGACTCCGGGCTCAGGCGGAGGGCCGTGCACTCGGCCCCCGGATAGCTCAGCACGATGCGCTCGACGACGGCCTGGTGCTCGAGGGCATCGCAGATCTGGGCGATGCACTCGGCGTCGGGGAAGATGATGTGGTCGATCCCCAGGCCCGCCGGCGTCCAGCCGTCAGCCTCACAGAAGAGGCCGGCATTGCTCAGCCGACAGACGGTGCGGCCAACCTTGAAGTGACGCGCAATGCCGCAGGCCAGGACGTTCGAGGCGTCGGAACCCGTGGCCGCAATAAAGAGCTCGGCCTCGGCAATCCGCGCCGCTTTCAGAGTCTCGACCACGGCGCAGTCGCCGTGGACCGTCATCACGTCAAGACGATCGCGCAGACGCTCCAGCAGGCCGGCAGAACGGTCCACGACGGTGATGTTGTTGCGCTGGTCCCAGAACGACCAGGCCAGCTCCCGGCCGACCTCGCCGGCACCCGCAATGACGATATTCATGAGCCGGTGCTCCGCTCCTCTGACTGCCCGAACGCCCGCGGTGATCGCCGGAGGCTCTCCCGACCTGCCCCGACCGATGCCACCCGCGCCTCCCGCTCAGGACCTCACTCGGCGCCCTCGACCGGACTCAGACGCGTGATCTCCAGGGCGTCGAACCAGAGGTCGGTCTGGAAGGTCCGGAAACCCACCAGGCCCGCCGCGTGCGGCTGCGCGTCCTGCCAATCCAGGTAGACCGTGCCGTCGACGGCCACCGTGATGCGGCCGCTCCGTCGCGTGATGACCACCTCGTAGGCCCGGCCGATATGACAGTGGTAGTCGCGGGCCTCGTCGACCAGCTCGAAGCCCGGACAGCGCCGCAGACGCAGACGGGCCTTGCCGGTGCCGTCCGGGTGGTACTCGCGGGCCTTCGGGTGATCCGCCAGGAACGTCATAATGTAGCCGTTGAGCTGGTGGTAGGCGCTGTAGGCGCCGTCGTTCCGCCCGGCACGCGTCTCGTACAGCGACCTCCCCGAGGGCTCGGAGTAGAAGAAGAAGACGTTGATGTTGCGGACGTCCGTCTCAGAAGCCAGGACCATGGCCTGGAATGAGATGCGCACATCGCCCGAGATCTCCTGCGGACACCACACCGTGCAGACCTGGTTGTGGCGGTCCGGCGCCAGGGCTTCCGGCCGCGCATCGGCCTGGACGCGCAGACGGCCATCCTCGATGAAGACACGCTCTCCGCCCTCGACCCACCACCCGGGCGGCACCGGCGTGCCGTTGGGGTACGCATCGAAGGTCTCGTGGACGAGGGTCGTCATCGGCGTCGTCTCCTTGCCGGCCTCGGCCCCGGCCGCAGCCAGCCCCGCCAGCAGCGCCGCCCAGCCGCAGATCCAGCCCCGCCGCCACCGGCGGCCGGGGCGGCGTGCCACGATGTCGTGAGTCGGCATCGGTCGCTCTGTCCTCGTTCTGTCGACGTGTCGCCGCAGGGGCACGAGGGCCTGCGGTATCGTCACCTCAGGCCCCGCCGCCGTCGGTGCCCCCGACGGCGCCATGCCGGCGTCCGCTGACGTCGCGACACCATACCCCGCCATGCCACCAAGGTCGAGCCCACGCCCGCGCCCCGGCCGGGGCGCGGGAAGAGACAGGGAAGGGACACCAGGGACTCCAGGGACTCCAGGGACTCCAGGGACTCCAGGGACTCCAGGGACTCCAGGGACTCCAGGGACTCCAGAGACACCAGGGACGCCGGGGACACCAGGGACGCCCGGGGCTGCGGCGGCTCTACCTTGGAGTCCCTTCTGTCGCTTCTGTCCCTTCTGTCCCTTTCCGGCAGGCACCGGACGCATGGCCCGTGAACCCCGGGGACACCGGGGACCACCGCGCCACGCCACCGGACTTCCGCAACCCCTGGCCCTGACACCATTGACGAAAGGCCTGGCACCATCCATACTTTCGCTGCGGCCACCCGACCGCTCGGCAGACGACCCCGCACAGACCGGCCGACAAGGAGTGCCTCCGATGCGCGTAGCCCTGGATCTTGACGACGTGCTGTCCGACCTCATCGCCTGCCTGATCGAGACGCACCGCCAGATGAACGGCGTCAGCCTGACCCGCGACCAGGCCCTCGCCTGGGACGTCTTCCCCATGGCGGTCCACGACCGCATACGCTACGGCGGCGGCTATGCCACCCTCGAGCCCCTCCCCGGCAGCCGCGACTTCCTCGAGTGGCTCCACCCCCGCTGCGAGGTCTTCATCGTCACCTACCGCGGCAGCCACGCCCAGGAGACCACCGAGGCCTGGCTCAACCGCCACTTCCCCGGACTCTACCACGGCGTGCGCTACACCGGCGGCAGCAAGGTCGACGCCTGCCGCGACCTCGGCGTCAGCCTCATCATCGACGACAGTTGCACCCAGATACCGGCCGTGACCTCGGCTCTGAACATCCCCGGCATCCTCATGGATACCCCCATGAACCGGCACCTCGCCGAGACCGCCCTCATTCACCGCGCCCGAGACCTCGCCGAGGCCCGCCGACGCATCGAGGCGCTCTGGCCCACCGCGACGCCGCGCTGAACCGCCCCGGCGCCTCCGCCGACGAAAAAAGCCGGCCGGCCGGCCGGCCTGGTGTTGACGTCGGGATGGCTCGTGGTAAAGTAAGCGCTGTTCGCCAAGGTGGCGGCTTAGCTCAGTTGGTTAGAGCAACGGAATCATAATCCGTGAGTCCCCGGTTCGAGTCCGGGAGCCGCTACCAGTACCCGCCTCAAACGCCCCCCGCGGCGTCTCCCCGGATCACCCCAGATTGCCCTGGACGATCCGGATTGCCACCACAGCCCACCCACGCGAGCCGCCGTGACATCGGCGGGCTGTTGTCCAGCACGGCCGACCTGGCGCAGTATCCATCGGCGAGAGAGCCCCCTGGCGCGGCCCGGCGTGCGACACCGGTCCCGTGGGCTCTCCCGCGCGTGCCGGCCCGATCGTCAGTCGCGATCCCGGCCCCGGTTCTTGCCCCGACCTCTACCCTTGGCCTGGTCCTTGGCCTGGTCCTTGGCCTGGTCCTTGGCCTGGTCCTTGGCCTTGCCTACGCCGCGCCCCTTGTCCTTGTCGGCCTCCCCATCGCCCTCGGGCTCCTTGACATCGAGCGCTGCCATGGCCTGGTCCTTGGCGCGTTCGGCTTCCAGGAGGGCCGCGTCCTTCGTCTCTTCGGCCTTGCGGACGGCCTCGTCGCGCTCCGCGCCCTTGAGTTCTTCGGCGGCCTTCTTGTCGGCCTCGAAGCGCTCCATGATCTCGGCCTTGGCCTTCTCGTAGGCCTCGACCGCCTCGCGCCTGGGGTCCGCCTTCGCGGCTGCGGCGCCCTCGGCGCCGCGCCGGTTCGTCGTGGCCAGGTCGGCATCGCCGTTCTTCTCGGCCTTCTCCTTGCGGGCCTTCTCAGCGCGGCCTTTGCCACGGCCGCGGGTCTGGGCCGCCTCGCTGCGGCCGCGCTCGCCCTTCTCCGCCTTGTCGGCCTGGACTGCCGCGGCGCGGTCCTTGCCGCGTTCCTCAGGCGGGTCGGCCAGCACGGCCGGAGCCGCCGCCAGGGTCGCCACCAGCGCCCACGCCAGGATCTTCGTCGAATCTCTCATGATCGTCCCGTCCCTTCGTTGACCAACCTCACAGCGACGGCCCAGACGCCACGCCTGGAGAACACCGTCGCCACCCTCCAGAGATACAGACATCCTCCGTGCGAACGTATACGGCTTTGGTCTGTGGCGGCGCCGGGTCCCTCAACCGGTGCCACACCGACTCTACACCGCGCCGCGGCGCGCGCCAAGCCAATTCGTGGCGGCCTGCGGCCGAATCAGGGCTTTCCGTCGGCCGCCGAGTCAGCGGTCGCAGAGGCCTCGACCCGCAGGATCGCCTCGCAGCAGGAACCCAGCGCGTGCTCGCCGAAGACCACACGGATGGGCACCACCACGCGCCCCGCGGCCGAGGCCGGCACGTCCAGCGCAAAGACCAGCGAGCTCTCCCGGCCGGGCGCGCAGGGCGCGGACAGGGCCGCCACAGGCGCCGACCAGCCATCGGGCAACACGACCTCGGCGCGGACCTCATCAGGATGCGCGGCGTGGTTCCTCACGCGCAGGGCCACCTCGACGACGTCGCCGGGACGGCACGCCTGCTCGTACGGATAGGCGTGGACCCAGGCGATGTCGGTGCCGAAGTCCGCCTGCGGCCACGGCACCAGCGCCCGCAGCAGCGGCTCGCGCTCGCGCAGGGCGTCGAGCATCAGGTCGTAGGCATCCTCAGAGAAGCGGAAACCGGCCTCGACATGCTGGTTGAAGATGAGGTCGGGAGCGAGGTCGCGAAGCAGCCGCAGGCAGTGGTCGTAGCCGAGGCCGCGGCCGAGCCAGTTGCGGTTCCAGGCGCAGTAGTCGTCGATGCCGCAGGGAGTCACCGCATCCCCGGCGAAGAACAGCCGCGGCCCGTGGTCAGGCACCGCCAGCAGCCCGCCGTGGTAGAGGCTCTGCCCCGGGAAGTGATAGGCCGTCAGGCGGTAGCTCCGCCAGCGCCAGGTCTGGCCGTCGCGGGTGGGCCGGTCGACAGTGGCGGCCAGGGGCGACAGGCAGGTCAGGAAGAACCGCTCCGGGTGGCTGACCACCTCGGCCATGGCCTCGTCGACCAGAATCGGAATACCGAAGCGCTCACGGGCGGCGGCGGCGCGGTCGAGGTGGTCATAGTGGTAATGCGTGATCCATATCGCGTCGTAGGCCGCAATCCGGCCGTCGGCCAGCGCCGCCTCGGCCTTCGCCAAGGCCTCGTCGCAGTACGGGTCGATCAGGAGGGCATGCCCGTCATCGGCGCGCAGTGCCCAGGTGGTGCCATGCAGGCGCAGCACGTTGACCGGCAGCGGGTGGGTCTCCTGCTGGGCCAGGGTCCGGCGGTCCACCGGCTCTTCGGCGAAGTGCTTGGGGAAGTACCAGCGCAGGGCCGAGATGCTGACGTAGTTGTGGTAGGCGGCCAGGAAGCGCCCGCGCAGCAGGGCCACCGCCTCAGCCGGGCGGTCCATCGGCAGGCCGTGCGCCGGCAGAAGCCGCGACGGCCCCGCGGCCAGAACATGCTCGAGGCTGGCCAGGACGGCGTCCATAGCGCCCATGAAGCCGTGGTAGTCACCGAGACGGTGGCCGTTGCGGGTGACGGCCCGCTGCAGGCTGTGCAGATCGCGGACCTGGCCCGGACCCCAGATCAGGTCACCCGTCACCGCCACCGCAGGCGACTCGCCACGGCTCACCAGATACGACACGCCGCCGTCGGTATGACCCGGCGTCGACAGGACACGGATGCGCCAGTCGTGCCAGAGAATGACGTCGCCCTCGGCGACGCCCTGCGACACCGCCAGCGGCCGGACGTGGGTGATGTGCGAG
>JAAYZO010000161.1 GCA_012514865.1 Lentisphaerota bacterium
CGGCGTGGCTCCTGGCGGCCGCACCGGCGGCGCCGGCCGCCGGCAAGGCGCGCGTGCGCTACGTCACCAGCAACGGCGTGCGCTACCTCTACCTGGCCGACGTCGCCGACCTGTTCGGCATGCGCTACGAGGCCGGCAGCCGCACCTTCGCCCTGCGCTCGCGCTGGTCCAGCCTGGTCTTCACCATGAACGAGACCGAGGCGGTGATCAACGGCACCCGGGTGCACCTCTCCGACGCGCCCTGGCTCTCCAAGGGCCAGGCGGTCCTGGCGGATGTCGACTTCCGCCTGCTGCTGCGGCCGATCCTCAATCCGAACAGCCTGCAGCGCGGCAAGGTGCGGCGGGTCCTGATCGACCCCGGCCACGGCGGCAGGGACCCCGGCACCCATGGCAAGCGCCAGAAGGAGAAGGACGTCGTCCTGCAGGTGGCGCGGCGTCTCGAGAAGGAGCTGCGCGACCTCGGCTTCGAGGTGGCCCTGACGCGCAGCGGCGATGCCGAGCTGTCGCTGGCGGCGCGCTCGCAGAAGGCCGCCGCCTGGAAGGCCGACCTGATGATCAGCCTGCACTGCAACGCCGCCCCGCCTTCGGTGCGCGGCATCGAGGTGTTCCGCATGACGCCGCAGGGCGCCCGCAGCACCTACAGCCTGCAGCGTACCAGCGGCACCTGCCGCAACAGCCCCTGGGAGACCGACAACGCCCGCCTTGCCTACGAGGTCCAGCGCGCCCTGGTGGCCGGCACCGAAGCCGTCGACCGCGGCATGAAGAGCGCCCGGTTCGCGGTGTTGCGCGAGAGCCCCTGTCCGGCCGTCCTGGTCGAGATGGGCTTCATGAGCTGCCCGACCGAAGACGTCCGGCTGGGCACGGCGGCCTACCAGGACCGCCTGGCCAAGGGCATGGCCCTGGGCATCCAGCGCTACGATGCCAGCCTGCCGCGGCGCTGAACAAGGAGCAGGCCATGATCACGAGCTGCGTGTTCTGCAAGATTGTGCGGGGCGAGATTCCCTGCGACCGTCTCTACGAGGACGACGAGGTCCTGGCCTTTCTGGACATCGCCCCCTTGAGTCTCGGCCATGCCCTGGTCATCCCGAAGGAGCACCACACCAGCCTGACGACGGTGCCCGCGGCGCTGTCCGGCCGCCTCATCGAGGTGGCGGCGCGGCTGGGTCCGGCGCTGATGCGGGCCACGGATGCCGGGGGTTTCAACCTCATCCTGGCCAATGGCGAGGTCGCCGGCCAGGTGGTGCCGCATGTGCATCTGCACGTGGTGCCCCGCAGCGTCGACGACGCCGTGGTCATGCCGGTGAGCCGCGTGGCCTACGCCAGCCCGGCGGCCAAGGCGGCGATTCTGGAGGCGGCCCGGGCGCGGCTGTCGTGAACCCGCCGCTCTCAGCCTCTGCCGCCGATGCGTCGATGGCGGCCGCCCTGGCGGCCCTCGCCGAGCGCGATCCGCGCTACCGCCGTCAGGCCTACGAGGTCGTCCTGGCGGCCCTGGCGCAGGCCCAGCACGAGGCCGTCGACGCGGCGTCGCGTTCCCGTCGCCCGGCCGCGTCGCACGTCGGCGGCGAGGCCATCCTCGAGGCCCTGCGCCGGCTGGCCCTGGCCGAGTACGGGCCGCTGGCGTACCGCGTTCTGACCACCTGGGGGCTGCGGCGCACCGAGGATGTCGGCGCGGTGGTCTTCGCCCTGATCGAGGCCGGACTGCTCAGCGCCACCGCCGAGGACTCGCCGGCGGATTTCGCGGATGGCTACGACTTCGTTACCGCCTTTGTGGAGCCCTTTGCCGAGAGCGGCGACATGCCCGCCGGCCTGCCGCCGCTCGGGTGAGCCGGGCCCGGGGCCGCATGCCCACGGGCGCGCCGCGGCGCCTGCCGGCACGTACTGCCGATGCCGCCGAGGAAGACCATGACCACCATGACAGCACCGGCCTCGGACCGCCAAGACCCGCCCGACCCGCGCTCCTGGATGCCGGCCGCGGCCGACTGGACGAGCGTCTTCGACGCCCGCAGCCTGGGCTTCTTCGTCGTGTCCATCGTCGGCCTGGTCATCCTGGCGCACACCAACTACCTGGCGGCGCACTGCATCGTCGAGGGCTGGGCCATCGTCGTGGCCATACTGGCCTTCCTCTTCAGCCGCTACACGCGCACCATGGCCCGGGATGGCTACCTGCAGTTCCTCGGATTGGTCTACGGCGCCGTCGCCGCCCTGGATTTCGTCCACACGCTGGCCTACCGCGGCATGGGCGTCTTCGACCTCACCTCGGGCAACGCGGCGGCGCAGCTCTGGGTCGCGGCGCGCTGGCTCGAGGCCCTCGGGCTGCTCCTGGCGCCCTGGCTCAGCCGACGGCGCTGGCATGGCCACGGCACCGTCGCCCTGCTGGCCGGCTATGTGACGGCGGTGACGGTGCTGATCCTCCACACCGACCTCTTCCCGGACTGCTTCATCGAGGGGACCGGGCTGACGCTCTTCAAGATCGGCAGCGAGCTGGTCATCTGCCTGGTCCTCATGGCGGCGGTGGCGGGGCTGTTCTGGAACCGCAAGGCCATCGGCGGGCCGGCCACGGCCCTGCTGGTCACCTCGGTGCTCCTGACCATCGCCTCGGAGCTGATGTTCATGTCGTACCACGACGCCTACGACATCCTCAATGTCCTCGGCCACGCCTTCAAGGGCCTGTCGTTCTACTGCGTCTTCCTGATCATCGTGCGTCAGGGCTTCATCGAGCCCCTGGAGTTCCGCCGGCGTGCCGAGGTGGCCTTGCGCGAGCAGGACCGCCTCCTGCACCTGGCCATGGAGGGCGCCCGTGTCGGCTTCTGGGAGTGGCATGAGGACACGGGGATGGTGACCCTCGACCCGCAGTTCATCGAGAGCATGGGCTTCACGCAGAGCTCGTCACGGCAGGTGCCGTACGACGGCTTCAGCAAGGTCGTCCACCCCGACGACCTGGCGCGCTTCGAGGCCGTCCTCGACCAGCACCGCGCCGGCCATCTGCCCTACGCCGAGGCCGACCTGCGCGTGCGGGACGCCGCCGGCGGCTGGCGCTGGGTCCAGATCCGCGGCCATGTCGTCGAGAGCGACGCCAAGGGCCAGCCGCGCTGCATCCTCGGCTTTGTCCAGGATATCACCGCCCGCAAGAAGGCCGAGTCCGAACTCCGCGACCTGCGCGCCGACCTCGGCCGGGCCCAGCGCGCCACCATCGCCGGGCAGCTCCTGGCAACCCTGGCCCACGAGATCAACCAGCCCCTGGCCGCCATCTGCTCGAACGCCCGCGCCGCCCAGCGCATCCTCGCCGCGGCACCGCCGCAGATCGACGAGATGCCGGCTATCCTCGACGACATCGCCGCCGATGGCCAGCGCGCCAGCGCCGTGGTCCAGCGCCTGCGCGAGTACATCCGCCGCGGCCGCACCGACCACCAGGGGCCCGTGGCCATCGCCGCCCTGATCGAAGAGACCCTGCGGGTCGTCCGCGACGAGCTGGCCGAGCACCACGTCGCCGTGAGCACGCAGATCCCGTGCGGGCTGCCTCGGCTGGTGGCTGACCGCGTCCAGCTCCAGCAGGTCGTGGTGAACCTCGTGCGCAACGCCGTCGAGTCGATGGCCGAGGCGCCCGACCCGGCACACCCACCCAGGCTTGCTATCGGCGCCAGCCGCGAGGAGGACGCCGTACACCTCACCGTCGCCGACAACGGCCCCGGCATCCCCAGCGACCAGGCCGACAGCGTCTTCGTGCCCTTCCGCACCACCCGCCCCGACGGCCTCGGCATGGGCCTGGTCATCTGCCGCAGCATCGTCGAAGCCCACGGCGGCCGCATCGAATGGACCCCTAATCCGGACCGCGGCACGACCTTCCACGTCACCCTGCCGCTCCCTCACGCCGCAGACGCGACGTGAGGGGAGGGATGCGGGGCGGGTGAGGCAGACAGGTCAGACAGGGCGAGCAGGCGCCACGAGCCGCCACGCCATCGACAGCACAACCCCGCGATCGCCCATGCGGGCGGGCCGGTCACTCCTGGCCGTAGCGGACGCTGAACACCAGGTCGAGGATGGTCACCGCCGTGCTCCGAGCCCGCACCGCCGCCCACAGCGCCTCGCCGGTCTCGGTGCTGCTGGCCGCGCCAAAGGCGATCTCCGGACGGTACGGCGTGCCGCGGGCGCGGAAACAGCCCTTGCCCTCGAGACGCGGCGTGCCGTCGATGGCCAGGGCGACGTCCTCGCCGCGGATGGTCAGGCGGTAGGTGTGGAAGTCGTCGGTGGTGTCCATGGCGACCTTGACCCCGGGGTCGTGGTGGAACTCGACGCGGTCAGGGTACAGCCTCAGGCGCTGGCCGGCGGTGCCGTTGCCGAAGATCAGGCTGCTGATGCCGGAGACGACCTTGACGCGGGCCTCGATGACGGTCTCGTCATGCTGTCCCATGGCCAGGCCATGGCGGAAGTAGAGGTACTCGCCGTTGGCCGTGCCGCGGTCAGCGACGAGGAGAGCCCCGTCGCGGCACTCGGCCAGGGTGTTGGCAACGGCGACGCGGTCGCGGCTCCAGGCGGGCCCGGGGAGGGCCGTGCCCTCGTAGGACACCGTCCAGGGCGCCTCGGCAGCGGCGCCTGCGGTGGCGGCGGCCAGGGCGATGGCGAGGGCGTTGGCGCCCGGCCGCGGCAGCGCCGGCGGCACGGCGAAGTCGAGCCAGTCGTCCACGACCGCGGGCCGGCCGAGGTCCTGGCCCTGCAGCGCCACCGTGAGGCGACCCGGGTCCGCCAGGCCGCGCTGGCGCACATGCGCCGTCACCCGCGGCCGCAGGCCCGCCGCCACCGCTCCGGCGAGGTCCTCGCCCAGATCCACCTCCAGGACCGCCGGGCGGCCGGGCTCGAGACTCAGGGGCTGCCCCGGCGTCAGGATCGGGCGGCGGCAGTGGCGCTCGCCGCCAGACAGCCACACCCCCGGACGGCCGTCGCGGACGGTCACATGGAAGAGCTTGTCCAGGCCGCGCAGCGCCGCCGGCGAGGCGAGTTCCTTCCACAGCGGCGAGGCCGGGTTGAAGTGGTTATAGAGATAGAGGCCCTCGGCGCCGGCCTGCCAGGCATTCATGGCACGACCCCGGAGGGCCTCCAGCGAGCCGCGCCGGAAACGCGTCTCGCCGGTGACGCGTGACTCGCTCAGGCCCGGGTACACCGCCACGCCATGGCGCTGACCCAGGGCCACGCTGGCGCTCCAGGGCTGCAGGCGGAAGTAGCAGCTCGTCACCAGGATGTCCACCAGGCCCTCAGACAGCCAGCGCTCGATATCCAGGCCCATCTCGCGGCTGAACTCGGCCGAGTCCGGCACCCGGATCGCCAGCAGGATCGGCCGGCCGCGCTTCAGGCCCACGACCTCGGTCATGGCACGCACCCGGCGCATCAGGTCGGTCATCATGGCGCACTCTTCGGCGGTGGCGACGCCGCCGTTGGCGGTGCTGGGGAAGTAGCAGAGGTGCCGGAAGAAGTCCAGCTCGACGCCGTCGATGTCGTAGCCACGGCAGACCTCGTCGAGGTAGCGGAAGGCCAGATCGCGGATCTCGGGCACCGCGTAGTTCACCGAACTCCAGCGGCCGTGCGGCGTGCGACGGATCGGGTCGCCCACCAGCCACTCGGGATGCTCGACCTTCAGCGGCGGGTAGAGCAGGTAGGGTTTGTCCGGACGGTAGGCGCTGTCGTGGGTGTCGTTCATGCGCATCGACCAGAAGGCCTCCTGGCCGTGGGCATGAGCGTGGTCGACCACCAGCCTGAGGCAGTCCGCGCCCTGGTCGATCAGCTCGCGCGCGATGTTGCGCATGCCCGGCTGCAGCCCGAAGTCGCCCGGCTGGCGGTCGAGGAGGGTGCCGACCTTGGTGTCGTGGGTGAAGAAGCTGAAGCCGGAGCTGATGGTGCAGTAGGCGATGGCGCCGACTCCGGTGCCGGCCAGGCCGGTGGTCCGGCGCGCCAGGAAGTCGGCCGCCGTCAAGGCCTTCTCGCGCGGGTAGTAGAGGACGTCACAGCCGTCGTTGTTCATCAGGATGCCGCGCGGCTTGAAGGCCAGCTCGCGGCGCTCGGCACGCAGACGCTCCAGCGCCGGACCGGCCGCCGGACCGGCCGCGTCCTGTGCCAGAACCGGCGTCAGCGCCGCCGCCGTCACCACCGCCGAAAGAAGCCACGTCTTCATCGAAGTCTCTCCTCACAATTGCCGCCAGAGCCGGATCACCGGCGCCCGCCGAGTGTGCTGGAGCGCGAGTGTCCACAGACGCGAATGCGTCCACGAGCTGGAACGGCCCCGACAGCACCCGCCGCGACCCTTCCCACAAGCCCACCCCGCCGGCGCCGAACGCCAGATCAGAGGTGACAGGCACACTCGCTAGCCCGCTACTACACCGGCGTCACCGGGTACCGCGGTTTCCGGCCTCGCTGACCACGGGCTATTCCGGGTCCTGTGCCTCCGGGTTTTCGGCTGGAGCGTAGCCTCCATGGCATCAAGATAGGCAACG
>JAAYZO010000162.1 GCA_012514865.1 Lentisphaerota bacterium
CTCGTCGACCCCCGGCGACGCTCTGGCATCCCTCCAGGATGGCCTTCACCCCGGAGGGGTGACAGATCGTAGCCGGGGGTCGCGCGCAGCCCGACCCCCGGAACCAAGGCCCCAGAAGCCAAGCACCCTGAAGGGGTGCAAGAAAGGCCGGGGAGGACGATGACGAGGACGAGAGGGGATAGGCGCTCCCTCCGGTCCTTGTCGTCATCCTTGTCCTGATCCTCGTCTCTTCCTGATTCAGCTCACGCCCCTGCCCGCCCCCGCTCCTCCCCCACCCGCGCCGCCCTTCCATCTGGCGTTCGTCCGGCTACAGTGTGTCCTGCCGAGGCGGCTGTAATCCGGCGGTTGCGTCCTCGGCATGGAGGCCATCCGACATGCCTACCGCGATGCAGAGCAGCGCCCGTGCCCGCCTGAGCGGCCTCGAGCCGGGGCGGCGGCCGCGTTCCTTGGCAGTCCTCCTGATGTCGTGCGCTCTGCTGGCCTTCACCACCACGGCGCTGGGCAAGTCCGGGAGCGTCATCGTCACCGCCGCGATGCGCGCCCATGCCGCCGCCAACATCGCCGCCCACGACTGGGCCGCGGCGCAGCGCGACAGCGCGGTGCGCGCCGCGGCACGCTGGGTCGCGATGTCGGACGAGGCGCTGTGGGAGGCCATCCCGAGCCAGTGGGTGCCGCGCACCTGCGGGGTGCATCCGACGGCCGGCTGCCCGAACTGCGGCGCCGAGTTCTTCAAGATCCGCGCCGTCGGTTACGACCGCTACGCCTTCGACAGCGCCCGGCATCCGTGGAAACTGCGCTGCAAGGGCTGCAAGACCCTCTTCCCCTCCAACGACTACGGCGCCTACTACCGCTCCGGCCTCGACGACCGCGGCGAGTTCGACCCGGCCAAGGCCGACGCCAGGCTGCTGTTCAACGCCGAGCACCCGGACCCCGCCGACCCCGACCACCGCACCTGGGTCGACGACGGCTTCGGCCTCAAAGTCGGCGGGGACCGCCTGACTGTCATCGCGCACTATACCTACTGGCTGTGGCGCGAGTGCATCCTGGCGCCGCGGCACCTCGCGCTCGCCTACGCCCTGACCGGCGACGCGGTCTACGCCCACAAGGCCGCCGTCATGCTCATGCGCTTTGCCGATATCTACCCCAACATCGACTACGCCGGCTTCGTCGCCAAGAATGGCTGGGGCATCTCGGATGGCGGCTCGGGGCAGGGGATGATCCTCGGCAAGATCTGGGAGACCGGCACCGCCACCGACCTCTCCTGGGCCTACGACGTCATCTATGACGCCCTCCTCACGGACGAGGCCCTGGTCGGCGTCGCCGCGGCCATGCGCCAGCGCTGGCCCGGCCTGGCGGCCCTGCCGACGACCGCCGACATCGCCCGGCACATCGAGGACGACATGGTGCTGCAGTTCTGCCAGGCCGTCCTCGACCGCCGTATCGCCGGCAACGTCGGCTCGCACCAGCGCGCCCTGGCGACCGCAGCGATCGCCCTGGACCGCCCCGGCGTCACCGAGACCTACCTCGACTGGCTCTTCGCTCCCGACGGCGGCATGATCCCGACCATCCTGGTCGACCTGGTCTGCCGTGACGGCCCGTCGTTCGAGGCGGCGCCGGGCTACTCGCTGAGCCCGCGCAGTCTGGTGCCGGTCGCGGATCTCCTCCGCAGCTACAGCGCCTACCAGAAGCACGACATGTACCGCGACTACCCGCAGATGAAGCAGATCTTCCTCGCCACGCGGGCGTTCCGCTGCCTCAACGAGGTCACGCCGACCCTCGGTGACTCCGGCAAGGCCCAGCACTACGGCTGCGTCCGGCAGTCGCTGGAGGTCCTCATGAGCGGCTATCGCGCCTACGGCACCCCGGATATCGCCGCCGAGGCATGGTTCTCGGCCTTCCACGACATCGCCCGTCTGCAGCGCCAGGTCGACATCTTCGACGCCCGGCCGCAGGAGTTCATCGAACGCCTCACCGCCGCCAAGCCGGCCCTGCCGCTGCCCGTGGTCAGCGCCAACCACTCCGGCTACGGCCTGGCCATCCTGCAGAGCGGCTCCGGCGCCGAGCACCAGGGGCGCTGCGCCACCGTCTGGTACGGCCGCATGGAGGGCTCGCACCCCCACAAGGACCGCCTCAACCTCGGGATCTTCGCCAAGGGCTACGCGGTCAACCCCGACCTCGGCTATCCCGAGTTCACCGGCATGTGGCCGAAACGCCACGGCTGGACCAGCCACACCGTCAGCCACAACACCGTCCTCGTCAACGACCGCAAACAGTCGCCCAACTGGAGCGGCAGGACCGACCTGTTCAGCGGCGGCACGCTGGCGCAGATCGCCATCATCGACGGCGGCCCGCCGGTCTACGAGGGCGTCACCACCTACCGCCGCGCGGTGGCCCTCGTCGACGTCGGCAGCGACGACAGCTACGTCGTCGATGCGTTCTGGGTCCGCGGCGGCCGGAATCACCGCATGATCAACAACGGCGCCAGCCGCGACCTCGCGCACCACGGGCTGAACCTGACCCGCCAGCCCACCGGGACCTTCGCCGGACCCGAGGTGCCCTACGCCGAGTTCTACGACGACGCCCTCGAGGATGGCTACACCGGCTCCGGCTTCATGTACCTCCGCGATGTGCAGCGCGGCCAGGCCACCGCCGCGACCGCCTGGGCCGACTGGGATATCGTCGACAAGGACGGGACGATCCCCGAAGGCCGTGACCCGCACCTGCGACTCTACATGCTCTCGCCGGTCGATGAGGTCGCCGTCGCCATCGGCGAGCCGCCCCACCACCGCTACCACGAGGACTACTTCCCCTACGTCATCCGCAGCCGCCTCGGCGATGGCCTGGAGACCCAGTTCCTCAGCGTCCTCGAGCCCTACGAACGGACGCCCTTCCTCAGCACCTCGCGCGCCCTGCCCATCGAGGAGAACGCCACCGGCGGCTTCGTCGCCGCCGTCGAGGTCGCCCTCGCCGATGGCCGCCGGGACGTGGTCATCATCGCGGAACGGCCCGGCCGCGTCCGCGCCGGCGGCGTCGCCATGGATGGCCAGGCCGCCTTCCTGCGCCGGCAGGGCGACGCGGTCGTCGCGGCCCGCCTCGTCGGCGGCACCGCCCTGCGCTGCGGGGCCTTCGCGCTGACCGCGCCCGTCGGCATCCTCTCGGGGAACATCGCCGCTATCGACGCGACTGACTGGCGCGACAACCGCATCACGGTCACGCCCTCGCTCCTGCAGCCCGGCGTCACCCGCGCCGACCTGGTCGGCCGGTCGATTGTCGTTGCCAACACGGCCCGCTCGGATGCCTGCTACCGCATCCAGGCCGTCAGCGACGACGGCTGCGTGGTCTCGCTCGGTGAGCAGACCCTGATCGAGCGCTTCCGCGACCCCGGCAACTACGCCGGCGGCTTCGAGTACACCGTCGCCCCCGACGACGCCTTCCGTGTCGTCCTCAGCGCTGAGTCCGCCCCGCCCTGACGCTCTCTTGCGCCTCTTTGCGGCTACTCCCCTCAGCCTTCCCTCGCGTGCGCACCATGCCGTTCTGGCGATCTCTGGCGCCAGGCCCGTCCGTGTCCCAAGCCGATGGCCCCGCGGCCGCCCTGCGGCCGTCTACTCCAGGGCCGCGCGGAGCTTCTTTGCCATCGTCGACCAGACGGCCACGTCGCCGCCGACCGGGTCGACCGTGTCGCGGGGCACGTGAGCGCGGAGGTCATCTTCGATCTCGTCGAGGATCCGCTGTGCCGCGGCGCGGGCCTCTCCCGGCGCGTCCAGTCGCCACTCCCAGGCGCTCGCCAGGAGCTCGGCGAAGCGCCTGCCGATGCCGAGGCGGGTCCGGAGCCAGCGCAGGTCGCCGCGGGTCAGCGGGTCGAGCGGCGCGGCCGTGAGGGCCTCCTCCAGGAGGCCCATCGCCGCGGTGGTGATCTGGGCCCGGCGGCGCCAGCGCTCCGGCCGCGCCGCGGCATCCGCGGGGGCCGGGGCGTCCGACAGCAGCAGCGCCACCTCGCGGCTGACGGCGCCCCACCCGGTGGCGACCGGTGCCAGGCCGTCCGGCAGGCCCAGCCCGACCAGCCGGGCCATGGGCATCGCCGCGCCGGGGCCGTAGAGCAGCCGGCAGGCGTCGTGGACCGGGCCATCGGCGTCGTTCCAGCCCGGCGGCACCACGTGGCCCTTCTGGCACGCGGTGAGCAGCCCGAGGGCGGCCTCGCGGTCTGTCGGGGCCGCCAGAGCGCCGGGCGCGGCGGCGTTCCAGGCGTAGGTCGCGCACAGCGCCTGCGCCGGCTCCGCGACCGCGCCGAGGTTCTTGACGTAGATCGTGCTGGCGCCGGCGTAGGAGCCCTGCAGGGCGGCCGCGGCCGGTACGAGGGTGTCGCTGAAGTAGTTATCGCCGCCGGTGAAGGCCACGACGAAGGCGCCGTGGCCATGGCCGACCCGCGCCAGGCGATCCTGGAGCATCGCCACCCGCGACGGGTACCCGGGGGCCGGCACCACCTGTTCACGCAGGCCGAACTGGACGTTCGGGAAGGGCCCCATGAGGTCGCTGACCATGGCGACGTAGTCGCATTCCTGCTGCCAGATCTCGTCCGTATCGCGCGGCCCCGTGTAGACCGGCCCCACGAAGACGACCTCGCAATCGCGCGCCGGCACGTAGCTCGCGTCGTCACTGGCGGCCGCGCCGATGGCCGTCGCCGCCTGGCGGTACCAGGCGGCATAGGCCGCCGCCGCGCCCGTCGCGGAGGCCATCGCGTCGTCGGGCCAACGCGCCCGGCAGGCCGGGCAGCGTCGTTTCCAGCCTTCGTGGGCGAGGCCGAAGTCGCCGGTGTCGATGTCGTGGATGTAGAGCATGCCCGGCTGGCAGCGCCGCACGAAGTCGGTCAGTTCGGCCAGCTTCTGCTGCGCCAGCGCCGGGTTCGAAAGGCAGGTCCCGAAGCGCCATGAGGCGGCGTAGCGCGGGTGCCCCACGCAGTCATAGGCAGGCCCGTCGGGGTAGCGGCTGCGGTTCTCGAGGATGCGGCCGTGGTAAGGCGAGTCGTAGATGAAATGCTTCTGGTAGGCGAAGCCGTAGCCGCCGCCGTAGCCGGCATGCGCCAGGCGGATGTGTCTTTCCCGGGCCTCGGTCGCGAGGTCGCGCACGAAGCCGGCGTACCCCGGCGTGCGCTCGGCGTCCCAGCCGAAGCCATCGAACCAGATCACGTTGGCCTTCAGGCGTGCGGCGAGGTCGAGCTTGCGGCGCATCCGTGCGGCCAGGGCCTCCCTGCCGTCGCCGCGTTCCAGGCCCCAGCGGTTGATCTCGGCGTTCAGCAGCCAGTCGGCCACCCGGAAGCGCACGTCGGGCCAGTCCTCGATGCGCGCGCACGGCACCGCCGCCGGGGCGACGCCCGCGAGGACCTGCAGCAGCGTCGCGGCGGCATGCTGAAGGCCTGGCAGAGCCTGTGCCCCCAGGACGATGCCGCCGGAGCGGACCTCGAGGATGTAGCCCTGTTCGCGGCCGACGGCCGAGGCGAAGGGCGCCGCCTGGCGCCACGTCGCCGGCGCGATCGACGCCGCGGTCAGGTCGTCGAGATGGCCGATGTGGAGGTCGGCCGAGTCGGGTCCGTCCGCCTCTACGGTCACCGCCGATCGGCCGCAGCGCTCAGCGAGGCCGCGCACCAGCCACGCTGCCACACCGGCAGCCGCCGCGGAGTGCACCCGCACCGTCAGGCACTCCGCCGAAGCCGGCCGCCAACTCCCGGCAGCGCCTTCGACATGCTTCGGCGGCGGCAGCAGAGACGACCAAGGTCCCATGATCATCGAACCATGCCCTCACCTGGTAGCAGCCTCAGAGTGCGGAACGGTCGCCGCGGCCGTGGCTCAGCGGCGGCACTCCGTTCGCTGTACCAGTTCCTTTGGCTCGCCCTTCGCCCTCGACTCCTGCCGGCGGATCTTCGGGATTCTGAGGTAGAAGTCGCGCAGGTCACTGACCGCCCTAACGGCCTTCTCGATCGCTGTCATCCAGGAGTCCCCTAATGTCGACCTTGTCCTGATCGGAATTCCGGGAGGACTTCAGTCGGACCAAGTCGTTTCTGGTTGCCACATGCACAGGTCCGATTTCCGCTTCTGCCTGCACGGCCCGGGCGATGATCTGCTGGTGGTCCAGGGTGTTGGCTAGAAGGATATCTATCATCATCTCCTCTTCACCCGCGACCTTCAGAAACCGATGGAGCGTGAGATTCGTGTTGCGGAACGTCCAGGGCGCCGCCGTCTCTCGGTAGCCCAGACGCTGGAACGCCATCCGAACCAACTCGATGTCGTCTGGGTGGATGAGCACGTCGATGTCCCTGGTGAACCGCGGGCGCCCGTGGAACGCCATTGCGATGCCACCGATCACAGCATACCGAACGCCCAGCTTGTTAAGGTACGGGATCAGTGCGAAGAATTCGTCGTACAGGTTCATCGGCTCTTCCGCTCCAAGGGCGGCAGAATACACGCGTCCACCCCGATGGTCCTGCGCCTAGCGGCCGCGGTCGCTCATGATGAATCTACCGCCCGCCGGAAGGTGCATCAAGCCGCGGGCCGGGAGGCCGAGGGCTGCCCAAACGCACGCTTCTGGCACCCCCTTCGGCGCGCGGGGGCCGGCCGGAGGTGGCATGCGCATCCTTGCGCATGTCCCGGCGCCGACGGGCGCCGGGCAGAACGCCGCGAAGGATCGCCCGCCACGTCGGCTGGAGCGCGAGTGTCCACAGACGCGAAGGCGTCCACGAGCTGCAACGGCGTCGCCACCGCCTTGACGCCGTCGTTCATGCGAACCACCGCGCACCGCCGCCCGGGCCTCGGCGGACCGCCTATGGGTGAGGGCGCGTGCACGTGGGCATGGCGCCTGAATCGCGGTATCGTAGAGGTCAGTTGGCACATGGGTGGTCGCGCCGGCCCGGGGCGCATGGGCTGTTCAGCAACGGAGATGGCGATGAAGCCGTTCAGGGCCTTGAGTCTTGCGGGTATCCTCGGTCTGTCCATGCTTCTGGGGACGGCCCGCTGCCGCGCCGCCGCGGCGGCCTTCGATCCGGGCGGTGTGTCGTTCGACTTCCAGGCTATCTCGGATGCACGGTTTGCCCTCTCTTCCGCGGCGGCGGGCGAGAATCTGGTGGCCAATGGCGGCTTCGAGCAGGCGCTGGAAGGCGATGCGGCGCATGGCCGCTGGTGGTCGGCGCCGATGCATCTGCATCTCGGCGACCAGGGCCTCAAGGCGCGCCTGGAGGAGGGCCTGAAGGCACTGCCGCCCGAGGAGCGGATTGCCTACGGCGTCGTGGACACGCCCGAGGGCAAGGCGGCTTTCATCCGCAAGCCGCTGGCGATCGAGGCGGTCTGCGGCGAGGCCATGCCCAGCGTCTCCGGGCGCTGGGTGCAGGTGGTGAAACTGCCGGAGGACGGGGCCGGGCGCTACCGCCTGCGTTTCCGCTACCGCGGCGATGCCTTCGGCAAGCACGGCGCCAACTACTACGTCATCCTGGAGTTCCGCGATGCCGGCGGCAAGACCCCGATGCAGGGCCGCGCCACCGGCCCCATGCTGGTGCAGCGCTACCCCGGCCCGAAGCGCAGCCAGTGGAGCGACTTCACCTTCGACTTCGAGGCCCCCGCGGACAGCTCCTGGCTGCAGCTCGCCCTGCGCTTCGACGGCGCCGGCGAGGTCCTCTTCGACGACGTCGCCCTGTGGAAACTCCAGGCCGATCAGCCGGTATCCGTGGTGATGTTGCCGATGGGCCTCATGGACAACGCCTTCTGCCTGTCCAGCGGCGATCCGGCGGTGATGACCTTCGCCTGGCAGCGGAACGTACCGAAGGGCCGCCTGGCGCTGAAGGACCCGGTGCTCTGCGTCGAGCTGCCCGAGGCGGTGACGGTCCACGCGGTCTGGGACCACCTCACGCTGCTGGGTGTCGAGGCGGTGACGGTCGACGGAGCGCCCCGGCGGCGCCATCGCATCAGCCTGGCCAGGGTGCGCCAGCGCCTGGAGACGATGGACGGCTATGACGGCTACCTGCGGCAGGCCCTGCTCGTGAGTACCGCGGCCGCGGCGGGCGCCGCCCTGCCGGACGGTGCCTACTGGGTCGAGGACGACGGCCAGCCGGTCTCAGAACGGCAGACCGTTGCCCTGCGCGTCATCCCGGGTATCGCCGTGGCGACGAAGCCCGAGATCTTCATGAATGGCTTCTACACCGGCGGCGTCTACCTGAACTTCCCGGAGCGCGAGGCTAAGGAACTCCTCGGGCGCTTCATCGGCCGGACCGGGACCCGCTGGGTCGTCGGCAAGCCGGACCCGGAACTCCTGGCGATCTACCGCGAGAACGGCGTCAGGATGGTCACCCCGGAACTCTATTACATCGCCAACGGCTACCGCCTCGGCGATCCCAAGGACAAGCCGGAGTACGCGCGGTTCATGGCCCTCGGATCGGGCGGCCACGCCGACCTGAGCCGCGGCACCTGCCCGGTCGCGATCTACCGGCAGAGCGAGTTCTTCACGCAGTCGGTCGTGCCCATGCTGCGGGAGAACCTGCAGGGCTTCGATGGCCTGTGGGCGAACTGGGAGCCCTACATGTTCAATGGCCAGGGCTGCTTCTGCGAGCGCTGCCGCGACGAGTTCACCGCGCATGCGAAGCTGCCGGCCGATGCGGTCCGCGCCGGCTGGCCGGCGGAGATGCTGGTCGGCAAGACGTACCACGACGCCTGGGTCCGTTTCCGGAGCTGGCAGCACGGCGAGATGGTCAAGGCCATCCACCAGGCGGTCGACGCGGCGACCACCGGCAAGGCCGGCTTCATCCCCGGGGTCGCCTGGCCGACGGTCACCGACTCGACCGCCGGCCTGAGCTATGCCCAGGAACACGACATCCGCGACTACGCCGCCGATCTGACCTATGTCGACCCCTGGGGGCCCTATCCCTGCTGGGATGCCCTGGAGCCGTACTCCTACAGCAAGGGCGCCAACCTGCGGTCCTACATCGCGGCCCGGCAGGTCCGCGACTTCACCGACCGTACCTTCCCGGCGCCGCGGCGGCCGCGCCTGCTCGCCTTCCCGCATGGCCTCCAGAGTGCCGCCTGGGTGACGCAGCCCGAGGCGGCGGCGATGGACATCCTCAGCTTCTTCCTGGCGAGGTTCGAGGCGGCTACGCTCTATGCCTTCCCGAAGGGCTACGACAACCGCTTCTGGGCCTGGCAGGCGCAGGCCAACGCGACCATCGCGCGCTGGGAGGACATCGTCTTCAGGGGTCAGCCGTTCGAGGGTCTGACGGTCGTGCCGGAGAGTCCCTACCCGGACCCGGTCGGCAGCGACCGCACGTACTTCCCTGACCTGCCGCCGAACGCGCTCCTGCAGGCGGTCGGCTATCGGCACGACGGCGGCATCCTGGCGGCCGTCGGGAATTTCTGGGAAAAGGGCGAGGTGTTCTTCCGTCTGACCGTGGCCGGCCTGGACGAGCGCCAGGCCTACGCCGTGCTCGACCCCGAGGGACGCCGCCTCTTCGCCGCCGCGGCCGGCGATGCCCACACCGGCGCCGACCTGGCCCGCGGCGTCTTACTCCACGCCGGGGCGCTGCGCTGGGCCTTCTTCACCGTGGAGCCGTACCGTGCGGACGGCGACTACGGCGATCGCGTCGGTCCGGACGCCGTGCGCGCCGCCATGGCCGAGCGCCTGCCGGTCATCGCCGCGGCGGCGGAGCGCGAGCGCGCCCTCGACGCAAAGAGCGCCGCCGAGAACCGCCGCTCCGAGCTGCGAACGATGACCCAGGGCGGGCTCTCCTGCCAGCCCGGCGAGGCCGCCGGCGAGCAGACCCTCACCTTCGCCGCCGGCGACAACCGCCTGGTCCTCAGCCTTGACGGCATGGCCGTGAAACAGTGGCAGGTCGACGGCGTCGACGTCATCCTGGGCTCGGACAAGCTCGGCCTCGGCGTCCCCGCCCTCTGGGAGCCGTCGGTCCTGTTCACCGCGCCCTACCAGGTCGTCGGGCAGGAGCCGACCGCGTCCGGCATCCGGGTCGTGGCCGAACGGGCTGTCTCCCGGAAGCTCAGCCCGGCCCTGGAGCACCTCCGGGTACGGCAGACGCTCGAGGTCGACCAGGCCTGCCGCCGCGTCGAGGTGACCACGGAACTGGTCAATGAGAGCTCGGCCGAGACCGGCCCGCGGGACCTCACGATCGGCTTCCGCTACCACCTCCTGCCGCGCTGCCTGGCCGACGGCGGCGCCATCACGATGCGGCACGGCCCGAACGCGGTGGCCTTCCAACGGCAGTTCGCGAGGATGCTCTTCGCTGCGCCGTCAGAGGCGGCGGCGAAGGTCCGGGCGCTCTTCGGCGTCGCGGCCGAGCCGGTGGCCATCGACGCGCCGGAGGCCGTCCTGAGCCTCCCCGCGTCGCCCATCAGGGTGACGATGGCCCTCGCGCCCGCCGAGCGCTTCGCCGGCTTCGCCTGCTGGGACGGCGCCAACCAGCCGACCTCGTCGTTTGAGCCGTTCTTCGCGCCGGTGACGATTCGTCCCGGCGAGACCGCCCAGTTCTCCATGACCCTGACGGCGGCGCCCTGACGGATCTCCCTCCACGGCGGGGTTCCCGACGCCCGTCCGAGTAGGTCCGCGGCGCCGCCCGTGGACCACCCGGGCGCCGGCAGCGCCCGGGCGAGCGCCACTTTGCCCGTGGCGCCCACTGGCCCGTGGCGATTCCGGGGTAGGTCGCGCGAGCCGAGCGCGACCCGCTGGCGCGCTCCGCGCCAGCTCCTCAGCCTATGTCCGGGCGAGCGCCACTCTGCCCGTGGCGCCCACCTCCGCCCCGCCGGGGCGCGTCCGAGTAGGTCCGCGGCGCCGCCGTGCGCGCCTCCGTTCCGGCGCCCTGAAAGGGCATCATTCATCAGCCCAGGGCAACGCCCTGGGA
>JAAYZO010000163.1 GCA_012514865.1 Lentisphaerota bacterium
ACTCGAACGCCTCGCCGACAAGGGTCTTCGCGCAGATCAGGTCGTCCCGGCGGACCCCATCTCCTTCGGACGGCCCCGCCCGTCGGCGGTCTTCGCCGCATCCCCCCGGAGCACTATGGGCGGCACGGCCACTCGCAGCCGCATCGATGTCCTGCTCGAGGACGAATCGGGAACCGCTCGTACGGCCGCCGCGGCAACGTTCGGGGTGCCGTTCCCGGAAGGATCGCTGTTCGATCCGGCAAGGATCCGACTCCTCGACCGCGAAGGACGGAGGCTGCCGGCGCAGTTCATGGCCACCGCGTTCTGGCGCGACGACAGCATCAAGTGGTGCCGTTGCGACGTGACCCTGCCCGTCCTCGCGGGAGCACGCGAACAGCTTGTTGTCGAGTTCGGGACGGAGGTCCCGGCGGACGCGGGCGACAGCCAGCTCCACCTATCCGCCGACGCCGATGCGCTCACCGTCGTTACCGGCCCGCTCAAGGCCGTCCTGGACAAGCGCCGCTTCCGCGGGCTGGGGACCGTCTGGGTGGATCCGACCGGAACAGGACGGTTCGACGATACCACGCTCCGGTTCTCGGCCGACCGCGCGGGTGTCGTGCTCCTCGACGATAAAGGCACGGCCTTCACCAGCGCCGGCACACCGCCCCGCCGCCTGACCGTCGAGATGAACGGGCCGTCCGTTGCGATCGTCAAGGTCGAGGGCGACTACGCCGACGCATCGGGCCATCCCACCATGAGCTACATCGCCCGCCTGACCTTCCGGGCCGGCTCCAGTCGTGTCGATCTTGCCTGGACCCACGTGAACACCTGCACGCAGACGGAATTCACGGATATCACGTCACTCGCTCTGGCGGGCGTCGTCCCCGCCGCCTCGAATGGCGACGTCTTCGCGCCAGGCGCGGCCGCGGGCGCTATCGAAGCCATCCCTTCGCCGGTGCGCCTGCTGCAGACCGACGAGCGGACCTGCACCGCGAACGGCGCTTCAGCCGGCGGTCCGTCGGGTCGCGCTCCGGGTGTCGCCCGGATGCGGAATCCGGCCGGCGGTGTCGCCCTGGTCCTCCACGAGTTCTGGGAACACTGGCCCAAGGCACTCGCCCTCGAGGGCGACAGCCTCCGGATCGAGTGGCTCCCGGAACTCCCCGGTCCCGACTTCGGCCGCGGGTTGCCTCACTACCTCATGGTCCCGTTCGTCGAGGGCAAGTACCGCCTGAAATGGGGGATGTCCTTCACCGAGACGGTCACCCTCGACTTCGGCGGCACGCTGGCCCCCGAAGAACTGGTTGCCGAAGCCCGGCACCCACTGGTAGCCGTGATCCCGGGCGAGTGGTACGCACGGACCAGGGCGCTCGGCCCGCTGGCGGCACCGTTCGGCAGGCAGTTCAAGCTCTGGGACGACTACGTGGAGAAGGGATTCGAGGCGCACATGGCGCGCAAGGAGACGTTCCGCGAATACGGGTTCCTGAACCACGGCGACTGGTATGGCGAACGGGGACGGAACTGGGGCAATAACGAATACGACTTCGCCCATGGCTTGATGCTGCAGTTCGCCCGCACCGGGCGCACCAAGTACTTCCGCCTGGCGCGCGCCGCCGCCAGGCACCAGGCGAACGTCGATATCGTCCATGCCTACCCCGATCCCTTCTTCGTGGGTGCCAACCATCAGCACTCCATCGGGCACACCGGCACCTGGACGCAGACGGTCCAACGCGCCACCTGGAGTCATCGCTATGACGCGCACACCGATGCGAGCAATGGACACACCTGGGCCGCCGGCATGCTCGACGCCTGGCATCTCTCGGGCGATCCGAGGACCATGGATGCCGCGCTGGCGTTGGGCGAACACATCGCCTGGGCCATGTCGCCCGCGTTCGATCACCTCGGCTCGCACGAGCGCAGCGCCGGCTGGTCGCTGGTGGCGATCATGGCCCTGTACCGGGCGACCTACGATCCGCTCTACCTCGCCGCCGCGGCACGCATCGCCGAGGTCGCCCTTCGGGAACACAAGCCCGACGATGGCGGGGCCTGGCCGCATCTCCTTCCCATCGACCACGCCGGCGGGCACCGCGGAGCCCGTGGAAACAACCTCTTCCTTATCGGCATCCTCGTCGCGGGCCTCGCCGACTACCATGCGGAAACGGGTGACGAACGGGTGCGGAAGGCCGTCGTCGACGCCACCCGCTGGATCGCCGCATCCTGGGACCAGGCTGCCGCCGGTTGGCCCTACTCGGCCGCTCCCGACGGCAAGCCCTTCTACAAGGCGGGGACGGGCCTCAACATGCTCGTCTGCCCGGGAGTCATGGCCGCGGCAACGCTCACCGGCGAAGCGCAGTTCGCCGATATGGTGGAAGCCGCGGTGGAGAGCACCTGCCGGGGCGGCCCGCAGGCGATCGGCAAGGAACTGGCCCAGAAGATGGTCTTCGCCCACGGCACCCTGGCCGGGCTGCAGGCCTGGGCCGCCACCCGCCGTCCTGACAAAGGCGCGGGACTCCTTGACGGCGAAGGCCTGGATCGCTACCTGCTTCGAACCCCGACAGCCACCGGACTCCGAGTCCGCGGACCCGACGAGAAAGTCTTCCATGTCCGGCTCTCCGCACCCGCGGCGGAGCTGCGCGCGCGGCGAGCCCCACACGGCGCCAAGCCCAAGGACTGGCCCACGGGAACACTCGCCGTGGTCGCCGAGGACGGCCAGGTCGTGGCCACCGACGAATTCAGCACCGATGGCGAGCATGTCTATAGCTGCGCCCTGAACGGAACCCCCGGCGAAACCGTGTATCGGGTGGTGATTCGCGACGACATGCGCGGCACCTGGGACCTCGACGGGGATGGCCTTCAGGTGGTTGCCGAAACCGTGGAGGGTTTCAGCATCGGCGGCGGCGGTCGTGCCCGCTTCCACGTCTTCGTCCCGCCGGGCACCACGACCTTCGCCGTCGACCTCGTCGGGCTGCACACCGGTCCCTACGGTGCCGCCGCCATCGCTCCGGACAACCGCCTCGCCGCATTCCACGAATCCACCAATCCGGGTCAGGCCAGGCTGCCTTGGGCATCCGCTGAGAAGGACGCCGAAACGACGCAGCACCCGGAGCGTGGCGTACTCGAGATCAGCGTCGAGCCCGGACAGGCAGGGAAAGTCTGGGCACTCGTGCTGTGGGGCGCGGGCGACCTCGCCTGCAAGCTGCGGGGAATCCCGCCGTTCCTCGCCACCACCCCGGATGACTGCTTCGCGCCTCGGGCCGCCGGCCGGGCGCCCTGAAAGGGCATCCTCCGTCAGCGTTCAGCCTGTCACCCAGAAGGGGTGCCAGAACCGGACTCCCAGGCCGCCTTCGCTGCGGGCCTCCCGCCCGGCGCCCTGAAAGGGCATCATTCATCAGCCCAGGGCAACGCCCTGGGAAATCGGCCACCACGCATCGCAGGCTGAAAGTCTGCGACAGAACCCCGGAAGAGCCACGGACGGCCTCCTCCGCGCCGGCCGCGCGCGCGTCGCCCGTGGGGGCCAGCATCGAGACAGGGCCAGGAAAGGGGAAGCCCGGTCGGATGGCTTCATCGTCACCACCCAGCCGGGCCGTGGAAGACCCTCTCTCCTTCTTCGCACCGACAGGAATGTCATGCACCCCGGGGGTTCTCTCGGTTGAACAATGGATACACGCAGGATATACTCTGGAGTGACTCCAATAGCCGAGGGAAACACCATGACCAAGACACTCACACGCCACGGGAACAGCTACGCACTGGTCATCGACAGGCCGATCCTGGACCTCCTGCGCGCGACACCCGAAACACCGTTCGATATCGTCACTGACGGAAACTCGCTCGTACTGACTCCGGTTCGCGACCAGGAGGAGGAACGCCGGTTCCAGGACGCCCTGCAGATGGTCCACACCCGCTTTGGCAGGGCGATGAAGAAGC
>JAAYZO010000020.1 GCA_012514865.1 Lentisphaerota bacterium
ATGTACAGTACCGGATTGCTGTGCTGGGCTGTCATCTCAGGGTCTCCTCGTGTTGGCAGACTGATGTTCCGCGACAGAACTTCAGGCTAACGCGGGTTCCCTTGACAGTCCAGCATAGCATCTCCACCACCGCCTTCAGCGCGTCGCCGTCGACCGCGGCGCGCGGAATGGCGCCGTAGGTGTCGATCACCAGCGCCTCGGCGTGGAGCTCGCGGGCGTGCGCGATGTCCTTCGCCGAGGGCTTGAGGAGGTCCATGGCTGCCGAACGTGCTGCCTGAATCGACTCGTTCATGGCGCTGCCTCTCCCGATGCTGCCGGCCCCGCCGCCGCCGGTGTGGCGGTGGCGTGACGCGGCCTGTGGACGCGGTGGACTGGGTGGACTCGGTGGCTCTATGGCTTGGCGGGCACCTGGTTGGGCTGTGGCGCGGCGCTCGGCAGCGGTACGCTCCAGAGGTGTGAGTTGCAGGCGACGTAGAGGCGTCCGGCGGCGATGGCGGTGCCGGCGGTGATGCCGCCAGGCGGGGCCGCGGCGACCGCCTCCAGGGCAAAGCCCGCCGCCGCCGGTGCCACGCGCACGACGCCCTTGGTCATCACCACGTAGACGAAGCCGTCGGGTCCGAGGGCCATGCCGTTGACCGTGCGGCGGCCGTGGGCGCTGAGGTCGGCGGTGTGGACGACGCGGCGCTGTGCCGGGTCGAAGACGACGAGGCCCTCGGCGAAGGCGTAGACGAGTCCATCGCGGCCGCGGCAGAGCAGGCCGATCTCGGCGGCGCCCGGTGCCACGGCCTCGCGGAAGACGACGGCCTTGCGCTGCCAGTCGAGGATGATCAGCTGGGCCTCGTTCGCCACGCGGTTGCTGCCATGGCCGCCGGCGGTGCTGCTGGCGCAGACCAGGTCGCCGTTGTCGAGGGCGACCATGGCCATGATGCACTGGTTCGGCACGAGCTGCTCATGCGTGAGCAGGGTGTTCTCGCCGGTCTCGAGGTTGTGGATGCCGATGCCGCCGCCGAGGTAGCCATACCCCGGGTTGCCCGAGATCATGATATGGCGGCCGTCCGGGTGGGCGCAGGCGCCCCAGGGCACATTGATATCCGGCGCGAAGGTGCCCGCCACGCGCGGATTGCCTGCGGCCGGAGTCGCCGCCGGCGGCGCCGCGCGCGTCAGGGCGACCGTGCGGATGCCGATCCAGGGATTGCCCTCGGGCGTCGCGAGGGTGCGGATGCCGAGGCGGTGCCGCCCGGCGGCGAGGGTCAGCGGCCCGAAGGTCTGCCGCGGTCCCGGCTGGATCGCCGGGTTGGTGCCGCGGTAGGGCGCGCCGATGGCCTTGCCGTCGAGGAGGAACTCGACCGTGCCGTAGCCCGGCGACTGCCATGGCTCGATGGCCAGCCAGTGCTCGCCGTCCTCGGCGGTCTCCAGATCGACGTGCATCTCGCCGCCGGCGGCATCGGCCTTGAACAGCACCAGGCCCAGGTCGCCGAGGAGGTGCAGCTCCCCGTCGTCGCTCCGGGCCGCCGCCTTGAGGTCGGCGCCGCGCAGCCCGGCGAGCGCCGGCGGTGCCTTCGGGTCGAGGTCCCAGGGCAGGGTGCTGTCGAAGACGTAGAGCCGGCCGCCGGTGTAGTGCCCGCCGAAGAGATGGCGGCCCTGGACGGCGAGGCCCTTCATGGCGATGGCGCCGGGGTAGTGCCGCAGGGTGCCGTCGGCCGGATCGTACGACATGCCGCGCGAGGGGTGCGCCGAGTTGGCCCACACCTTGCCATCGGGACCGAGTCCGAGGACGCGCAGGGCCGTGCCCTCGGACTGGTACTCCAGGGTGATCCGGCGCGTCTGGCCGCTGGCCGGGTCGAGGATCTCCATGGTCTTGTCCTCGAGGCTGTAGGCCTTCAGGACACGTCCGTCGGGGAAGCTGCCGCGGCGGTCGCCCCAGCCGATCTCGCCGTTTGGCGCCGCCTTGGCCGCGGCGCTGGCGGGGATCTCCTCGGCAACGCCGGCGGTGAGGCGCCAGCAGACGGCGCCGTCGGTCAGGGTGGCCTTGGCGTAGACGCGCCCGTCGACGCCGCGGTAGACGCTGCCGCCGCCGACCTTGCGGCGATCCTCGGGGACGATCTGCCGACGCTCGCCCGTGGGCGGGTGGTAGGCGACGACATTGCAGCGCGCGGTGCCGATGCCGCCGTAGACCCAGCCCGCGTCGTCGATGGCGAGGGTCGAGAGGTACTGCTCCTTGTCGTCCAGGCGGCCGTGATCCCGCAGCGTGCGGGTGCGCGGGTCGAACGACGCCAGGCCGGCCTGGTAGACGCCGCCCATCCAGATCGTGCCGTCGGGGGCCTCGACAATGCGGAGGAAGGCCGCGGTGCCCTGGGCGGGCCTGCCGTGGAAGGTCCACGCGCCGGCGCTCGGGTCGAACTCGAGGAAAACGGCGCCCTGGGCGGTGTAGAAGCGCCCCGAGGAGGCGATCAGCGAGCCGTAGGGCGGCGAGTTGGCGACGCCTTCCGGGCAGAAGACCTGGGTGCTCTGGCCGCTGTCGATATCCGTCACCAGGATCCAGCCGCGCGGGCTGGAGTCGAGGGCACAGCCGATGACCAGGTTGCGGCCATGGCCGTCGCGGACGGTCACCGCGCCGCGGCCCTCGGCCAGCGGCACGCCGACGCCATGGTCAACCCAGCCGCCCGGCGTCGGCGCCGCCTGCGCCCGCGCCGCGGCCTGGCCGAACAGGGCCAGCCCCGCCAGGGCCAGGGAGAGAGCCGTGTGCTGCATGGTGTCTCGCGCTCCTCTGCTCTCGCGGCGCGGCGCCGCCCTCAGGCCGCGGTCCGCCCCTCCGCGGCGCCGTCGGCGTTGTCTTAAATCGCCGGGGCGGTCTCGCGGTTGATCCTCTGGCGCAGGCGGCATACCGCCGAGATCGGCCGGCCGGCGCGCACATCGGCCTCGGTGAAGGCGGCCATGTGGATGGCCCGGGCGCCGGTGCGCGAGTGGTCGTAGGCGATGACGATCGTGCCGTCGGCGGCCTCCTGGCCACTCGGGTAGGACACCGCCGGGCGCTCGTCGAGGAGCAGCCCGCCGGTCCAGGTGACCCCGTCGTCGTCGGAGAGCATGGCGGTGAGGTGGCTGCGCCCGGTGGCCTCGTCGATACGACCGTGCTTGACCAGCAGCAGGGCGCCGGACCGGAGGCGCCGGATGAAGAACCGCGACGAGGTATGGGCGATGGGCGAGGGGGCGCAGACGCTCCAGGTGCGCCCGCCGTCGCTCGAGAGGCTCTGGCCGATGCCGTACCTGGTGCGGATCAGCATCCACAGCGAGCCGTCGCAGCGTTCGACGATCATGTGCTCGTCGAAGGAACGGTCCTCGACCGGCACCTGGCAGGCCCCGATGACCTCGAAGGACCGCCCGGCGTCGTCGGAGGCGACGGCCCGGGCGCTGTAGTCGGTGGCGCGCCAGGTCGAGGCCGGGAGCAGCCAGCGGCCGCTGGCCAGTACCGTCGGCTTGCACATCATGATGCCCTCGGTCAGCCGCCGCGGCGCGGTCCACTGGCCGGACGGGTCCGCGGGGGTCGCGTTGACCATGGCCCAGACGCCGGCGTGCGGGCTGAGGCGGTTCTGCTCGGCGTGCTGCGCCCAGAAGAGCCAGAGCCGGCCCTGCGGGTCCGTCCAGATTTCGGGGTCGAAGGCGCGCACCGGGCCCGGGCCGTCCGGGTCGACGATGAAGACCTCCGACCAGGTCGCGCCGCCGTCGCCGCTGGTCGCCAGGACCACGTAGTTGTTCGGGTCCTCGCCGGGCGTCGGGCCGGCATACCAGGTCGCCCAGAGCCGCCCGCCCGGGCTGACCGCGATGCTTGGGATGCCCTCGAAGCGGCGCGACTCGGGCGGCTGGTAGCCGTCCTCGGCGGCGGTGAAGATCTGCGGTGGATTGAGGAAGGTTCCGGCCGGCACCTGCTTGCCCATCGCCATGGCTCCTGATGTCTGTCGACCTGTCGTCGGCCCGCGCCGCGGCGTGTCGGTCGGGCCTCTGATGGAATCTACCGCGCTTTGGGGTTCTGTCACGGCGCGGCCGGTGCCTCAGGGCAAGAGCACGGGCACGGCCCACTTGCCGATGGTGATGACCTCGCCGACGGCGCAGGTCTTCTGGTACAGGCTGCAGACGTTGCCCATGTGTCCGGGGGTGAAGAGGCCGAACTCCGGCAGGGCGACGCGCTGGAAGCCCTGGCGCAGCAGGGCCCGCTCCTGGCTGTCGCGGTTGCGCCGGGGCAGCGGCGTCAGGAAGCAGACCGTCCCGGGCGCGGTGCAGGTCAGGGCCTTCTCGCCCTGGATCGGCACCCTCAGGAAGGTCGCGCCGGCCAGTACCTCGGGGTACTCCAGGAGCGTGTAGGTGCGGTCGGTGAAGAGCACCGCGCCCTTCTCGAAGGGCACCGTCACGGCGCCATCGGCGGCGGCGAGTCGACCGGCCGGCTGGCGATTCAGCGGCACGCCGTCCTGGTTGTCGATGAGGACGACCGGGGTCTCGCGGTTGATCCTCTGGCGCAGGCGGAAGACCCCGGAGACCTGGCGGCCGGCCCGGACGTCGGCCTCGGTGAAGACGGCCAGGTGGATGGCCTTCGAGCCGGTGCGCGAGTGGTCGTAGGCGATGACGATCGTGCCGTCGGCGGCCTCCTGGCCACTCGGGTAGGACACCGCCGGGCGCTCGTCGAGGAGCAGCCCGCCGGTCCAGGTGACGCCGTCGTCGTCGGAGACGTAGGCGGTGAGGTGGCTGCGGCTGGTGCGCTGGTCGATGGGGCCGTGCTTGACCAGAAGCAGGGCGCCGGACCGGAGGCGCCGGATGAAAAACCGCGACGAGGGATGGGCGATGGCCGACGGGGCGCAGACGCTCCAGGTGCGTCCGCCGTCGCTGGAGAGGCTCTGGCCGATGCCGTACCTGGTGCGGATCAGCATCCACAGCGAGCCGTCGCGGCGTTCGACGATCATATGCTCGTCAAACGAGCGGTCCTCGACCGGTACCTGGCAGGCCCCGAGGAACTCGAAGGTCTGCCCCTGGTCGTCGGAGGCGACGGCCCGGGCGCTGTTGTCGGTGGCGCGCCAGGTCGAGGCCGGGAGCAGCCAGCGGCCGCTGGCCAGCACCGTCGGCTTGCACATCATGATGCCGTCGGTGAGGCGCCGCGGGGCGGCCCAGGGCCCGGCCGGGTCGTCCGGAGTCGCGTTGACCACGGCCCAGACGCCGGCGCGGGGGTTGGTGCGGTCGGCCGCGACATGCTGAGCCCAGAACAGCCAGGCGCGGCCCTGCGGGTCGATCCAGATCTCGGGGTCGAAGGCGCGCACCGGGCCCGCGCCGTCGGGGTCCACGACGAGGACCTCGGACCAACTCGTGCCGCGGTCGCCGCTGGTCGCCAGGACCACGTAGTTGTTCCTGTCCTCGCCGGGCGTCGGGCCGGCATACCAGGTCGCCCAGAGCCGCCCGCCCGGGCTGACCGCGACGCTCGGGATGCCCTCGAAGCGGCGCGACTCGGGTGCCGGGTAGGCGGGCGCCGCGGCGGGGATCACCTGCGCCGGCTCGAGGAAGGCCTCGCCCGCCACCTGCCCGGCCATGAGAGCGACGGCCGCCAGTCCAAGACGTATCACCATAGGTCTGTCTCCATCCGCGTCGGTCTTGCCATCGGCGCCCGCCGGTCGCGGCGGGAGTACGCACAGCCATCGCCATCCTATAGCGGCCCGTCCGCGCCCCGGCCAGTCGTCAGGACCCCCGCCACAGCGCCGCCCGAGAAGGCTTGACGGACCCGCGCGGGCCGCTACCTTAGGACCTCGTGTGGTGGTCCGGCAGCGCCGCCACGCGCCGTCGGCCGGCGGGCGTCCGGGCTCGCAGGCGGTCGGGTGAAGGTCTGCGGATGGTGTTCGTTGAAGGAAAGGGTCTGGATCATGGTGAAGGCACATCTCCGCCGGGTGGCAGCGGGACTGGTGGCGGCCGGGGCGTTGCTGGGCATGACGCCCGGCGTGCAGGCTGGCGAGAAGATCACGCTCGAGACCTCGGTCGACTGGGTGTCGCACTACGTCTGGCGCGGCATGCTCTTCACGGATGACCCGGTGCTGCAGCCGTCGCTGACGGTCTCCATGGGCGCCCTGAGCCTCAATGTCTGGGGCAATGTCGATGTCACCGACGTCAACGAAGTCGACAATGATGACTATCGTCTTCAGGAGATCGACTACAGCCTGAGCTACGCCATGTCGCCGATGGAAGGCGTCGACCTCGAGGCCGGCTTCCTCTGGTACACCTACTCGAGCTGGGAGAGCACCGGCGAGGTTTATGGCAGCGTCACCTTCCCGTGCATGGTCCTGTCGCCGTCGCTGACTGCCTACTACGACGTCAACGAGGCGGACGGCTGGTATCTCAATGCCGGCGTTAAGCACTCTTTCGCCATGACTGAGCGGCTGGCCCTGATCCTCTCCGGCGGCCTGGGCTGGGGCAGCAACAACTTCCACGAGTACTACTACGGCGAGCGCGCCCATAACTCCGAGTCGGATGTGCTGGTGCAGGCGACCCTCGAGTACGCCATGACCGACTACCTGACCCTGCGCGCCTATGCCGGCTATACCGAGCTGCTCGACGGCGATGTCGAGCGCCTTGGCCGGCAGGTCTACGGCGACTCCGACGTCCTCTTCGGCGGTCTCGGCCTGTCCTTCACGTTCTGATCACGGTCGGCGCGAGCCTGACCGCACGGTCGTCAACGCGGCCCGCCCCGGCACCCGGGGCGGGCCGTCTTTCTTGTCGGCGGGGCGTCGCCGGCGGCGCCGCACCACCTTGCCTTTTGGCGCCGGCGTGCTACGATCCACGGGCTTGTTTCTGGGCATACAGCGAGGTGTGTCTGCGATGATGGTTCAGGATGGGGCGCCGTGTGATGCGGCCGAATCAGCGGCGGCGCTTGCCGAGGTCGCGGCTATTGTCAGGCACTGCTATCATCTGACGGGCGTCTCGGCTCTGGCCGGTGTCGAGGACTACACCGAGGGCATCTACGACGGCGATCCGCGCACCGACTACCACGAGGCGCAGCGCCGTCAGCACGCCTACCTCCTGGACGAACTGGGCGCCGGTCCGGGCTTCCGTCTTCTGGAGATCGGCTGCGGCCTCGGGACGCTTCTGCGTGCCGCCGTCGCGCGTGGCTGTGAGGCCACCGGCGTGACCATCTCGCCAGACCAGTATGCGGTCTGCAAGGCACGCGGGCTGCGGGTGGTCCTCTCGGACTACCGGGCTCTGCCGGCGTCGTGGTCGGGACGCTTCGACGGCATCGTCATCAACGGCGCCCTGGAGCACTTCTGTCAGCCGACCGACGCCCTGGCCGGTCGGCAGGACCGCATCTACCGCGAGATGTTCGGCCTGCTGGCGGGCCTGCTCGACCCGGCCTCGCCAGCGCGGCGCCTGGTGACCACGACGCTGCACTTCCGGGGCGCGGCGGTGGCGCCGGAGAAGTGCCTGCGGTCGCCGTTGCGGCAGTGGCGCGACGCCGAGGGCTTCCACTTCGCTATCCTGCACCGCGGCTACGGCGGCTACTACCCGGTCCCCGGACAGCTCGCGCGCTGTGCCGAGGGCTTCTTCCGGCAGGTCCGCGAGGTCGATGGCACCCGCGACTACGGCTGGACTGCCGACGACTGGCTCAGGCTCTTCCGCCGCGCCATGTGGCGGCAGTGGCGCTTCGATGCGGTGCTGCTGCGGCACATGGTGTGCCATCCCTGGCATACCCTGTGGTTCATGGCCAGCTTCCTCGGGCCGGCCTCGCAGCTCTGGCAGTTCCGCGGCGAGCCGACGCCGGTGCAGCACTTCCGCCACACCTGGCAGGCGTTGCCGGCGGCCAGCGCGCCGGCGACCTAGCCTGCCTAGGATCGCGTGTCCCGCCAGGGACACCATGGACGGCAGGGACGCCAGGGGAGACCCGGGCGTCGCCGGTGGTCGCGCTCGGCTCGCGCGACCTGCTGGCCGCGCCGGTGACCTCGGTTCGTACGAAACACCGCGTTGGTGTGCTGTCGATGCCGTTGCGGCTCGTGGACGCATCCGCGTCTGTGGACACTCGCGCTCCACAACGGTGGCGAGCGATGTTCCGCGCTGCCATACCCGGCGCCCATGCGCCGGATTCGGCTGTGGCGGCGGCTGGCCCTCAGCCGAGGCGCTGTTCCACCGCCGCCCAGGCCATCGCCGCGAAGTTCTCCGGGGGCACGTACTCCGGGACGCTGTTGCCGGTGCCAAGGGCGTAGGCGCCGCCTGCGGCGGTCTGCTCGAGCATGGCCCGGGCGCGGCGGTAGACGGCCGCCGGCGTCGAGCGCACCACGAAGTCGACATCGATGCCGCCGAGGACGGCGATGCGCCGGTTGTAGGCCTCGTAGGCCTCCTCAACCGGCAGGATGGCATCCTCGTACGAGTGCCGGCCGTCGTAGCGCATGTCGTCGATGACGTCGCCGATGATCTCGCTGGCGTTGCCGCACGAGTGCAGGATGGCGGGCAGCCCGGCCGCGTGGATGGTCTCGACGATGCGGCGGTGCCAGGGGAAGACGTACTGCCGGAGGTCGGCCGGGCTGAGCATGGGCTGTGTCTTGAAGCCCCAGTCGTCGTTGGAGATGGCGGCGCCGACGGTGGGGACCTGGCAGGCGATCTGGTAGAAGCGCACCAGGCGTGAGCCGACCGCGTCAAAGAGGTCCTGAGCCAGGGCCGGGTCGTCCGCAAGGATGAAACAGAGGTTGTCATAGCCGGCCAGGCGAATGACGTTCTCCAGGACGCCGCCGGGTCCGAACAGCATGACCTTCATCCCCGGCGGCAGTTCCGGTCCGATGCGCTCCAGCGGCGAGTAGTCGCAGTGGTCCGGCTCGATCCAGCGGTATGCCTCGAAGCTGGCGCGGTCCGAGATCAGGACGCCGTCATTCAGGGAGATGGTCTGGCCCTGAGCGTGGTCGCCGGCCGGGAAGTGGAATTCGGGCGGGCGGTAGGTGACGTAGTCATAGCCGGCCTGCCGAAAGGCCAGCATCACCTGCCGCAGGGCATCCAGGCCGTCGGCGCGCGCCTGGAAGGCCTTGCCGGCCAGGGTGGCGTAGAGCGGGCCGTTGAGGAAGAACTCGAAGAGCGTGGGGCGGTCCGGACGGCGGCGCTGCAGCACGGCGCGGAGCTGCTCGAAATCCGGGCTCGGACGGTGCGCGCACAGGCGTTCCAGGTAGGTCTGTGTGGCCATGGCGTGATCCTCAGCGTCATTCGGTTTGACCAGACTGCCCACACTGTAGCTCCGGTCGCGCCCGCCGCGACCGCCGGGGTGGTGTGCCGGGGCCTTAACCGGACTCCCTCAAGCGCCGCGTGGCACCTGCAGCTTCCTGCTCAGGGCTGATCTTGAGCCGGCAGCGCGCCGCAATACGCGCGTCAGAACGTGCGCCGAAGTGCACTATGGTTCAAGGGGATGGTGAGCGAAGCATCGGCGCTTTGCGGATCATCCGGGTCAGTCGCGCTGCTCGGGCGGTCGCGG
>JAAYZO010000164.1 GCA_012514865.1 Lentisphaerota bacterium
CGCATGGCGGCCTGTGAACAGGCCACCCTTCGGGCTTCGACGCGAGGCACTTGCGGCCTCTTGCTCAGGGCTAACCTTGAGCAAGCGGCGCACCGCGACGCGCGTCGAAACTTGCGCCGCAGTACATTGCGGTGCAAGCGGATTATGAGCGAAGCATCCGCGCTTCGCGAATAATCCAGGTTAGGCCCCTGTACCAGACAGTCGCCACACTGGCTTTTCACGATGCCCGATCCACCTGACGGGGTGGTCCAGTTCTCGCGCTCAGTTCACCCCGGCAAGAGCCGCAGGACAGCATAGTGCTCAAACGTCGACGCCGGAAACCGAACAGCGCCGTCACGCACTGCCAGGGGCAAGGGCTGCGTGAAGCTGGGCGAGAGGCGCGTGGCGGCAGCCATGCCGGGCACGGCGACGGCAATAGCGCCGTCCCGCGCGTCGCCGCAGTTCACCATGTGAACCAGGCGCCCGGTGTCGGCGTAGACGGCACGGACCAGGAGATCGCTCGGTGCCTCGAGCACCCGGACCGGGGTCGGCAGGCTGGCGACGTCGAACTCGCCAAGCGGCACCGTCCTCTCGAACCGCGGCCTCGCCCGCTCCGCGCCCGCGGGGTCGCACCGTCCGGAGTCGCCCGTGGCCACGATCCTGCCGCTGAATTCGAAGTCCGGCAGGCATACGGCATGCGGCAGGATGAGGACCTCGAAGCGCCCGTCCAGGTCGTTCAGCTCGTCCTCGTGCACCACCGCGAACTGGATGTGGGCGGTGGTCAAGGCGTCGCACCACCCGTGGAACTCCCGCACGAAGCGATGGTCACGGCAGTCGTCCTGGTCTCGGGTGGCTGACGACAGCAGCAAGGCCACGTCCGCCACCGGCCGCACCGCGTTCACGAACAGGGCGCCATAGCGGTCCTCCCAGTGGAACAGCCGCGCATACTCGGCCAGGTCCGTCGGGTTGTCGCCCAGGTTGTCCTCCGGGGAGAGCGAGCGCCGCATCAGCGCGCTGCCCACGCCCCAGGGACGGATGCCGTGAGCCAGGCGCAGCGCCCAGGCGAACTCGATGCCCGGCGTGTCGCTGATCGACAGGCCCAGGACCGGCGCCCCGTAGTACCGGCCCAGCCCTTGGTACGCCGCGCAGTTCGCGGCCGTGGGCCGCCAGGCCGCCTTGCCCTCGCGCGTACAGACCTCGGTGAAGAGGATGCTCGTGCCGCGCATGCGCTCGTCGTTGTTTTCGCCGTAGTACTGGCTGTGGGTCGGGTTCGGCTCGTCGTTCTTGCAGCCAAGGAGCGGGATCCCGCCGACAGCCCGGCGCAAGCCCTCGTAGAAATCGCCGGTCGAACGCATCCTGAAGCGCAGCCACTCGCGCCAGACGGGATCGGCGAAATCAGCGGCCGCCGGCAACGCCCGGCCGAACTTCGCGACGCAGTGCTCACAGACGCAGTCGTGCCAGCCCGCGCGAAAGTACACCTCGTCGGTCATCAGACCGTCGACCCGGGTCTGCTCGACCATCAGCCGGGCCAGACGGTAGTATTCATCCCGGAAGTCCGGGTTGTTCATGCACCACAGGTACCAGCCGTTCCAGTTCGGAATGAAGGCGTGCCGGCCGGTGGCGCCGTCGACCGCGAGCATCGCCAACTCGCGCTTGGTGAAGCCCTCGAGGGACGGCGCGGCGAACGAACAGGTCGAGTGGTAGAACACCCGCACCCCTTCGGCATGGGCGATCGCGACCGCCCGGGCGATGCCGTCGCGGACCTCCGCGCTCACCCCTTTGTGCTCGTACAGCATGAGCCGCCGCAGGCCCTCGACGATCAGGGCGTTGAAGCCGGCGTCCCGTAGGGCCGCCACCTGACGGCGCATCGCGTCGTCGGATACCACGCCGAGCCACACCGGGTCCATGCAGGGCGCCTTCATGCCGCCGAGATTGTCGCCGCACACCTTGAACGACCAGTTGGTCATCCGCAGGGCCCTGATGTCCATGTTCGTTGCCTCGCCTGCATCGCACGACCTTACCCGGCGTCCTTGGCCGCCCTTGCGGAGTTCGTTGTACACGCGGGTACTATGGTGCCGATTCAGGGCGGCGGCGGAAGGGTCGAGGGGACCGAGCCGCTCCTCTCACCCCCCTGCGCCTCCGGTGCCACCTTGCGGCCACTCCCCCTCTGGCCTTCCCCGTCGTGGGACGCCTCTCACGCCGCGCTGGTACCCAGGCCGCTAAAGTGAACTTAGAGGACCGACCCGTGGTCACCACCGGGTCGATGCCTTCGGGGCCCATGGCCACCGCCAGGTGGCAGAGGATCTCGCTATCCACCTCCCCAATGCGCTCCAGGCCGTACGCCTGGAAAAGGTCGGCGGCGTTGATCACCGTGTCTCACGGCCATCGCGGGCACTGCGCGATATTTGTGGACCGCTTACAGATCGTCTCGGGATTGTCTGGACCGTCTGACCCGGCTGGTGACCTCGGCAACCGTCCAGACTATAGCGCGACGATTAGTAAGCAAGCGGCGCACCGCGACGCGTGTCGAAACTTGCGCCGCAACGAGGTGCGGCGCAAGTGGATGGTGAGCGAAGCCTCCGCGCTTCGCGAATAATCCAGGCTAAGCGTCACAGCGCCAGCCTCACCCCGATTGGGGCGCAGCAGCCGCCATCGGCCGGGCTGTCAAAGGATCGGGCCTCTCGCCGAAGGCTGCTCGAAAGTCCGGTTCTGGCACCCCCTCCAGGGTGCATGGCGTGCAATCCTCGTTTCCGGGGGTCGGCTGCGCGCGCCCCCCGGCTACGATCTGGCACCCCTTCAGGGTGACCGAGTGAGCGCCGCCGCGATCTTCAAAC
>JAAYZO010000165.1 GCA_012514865.1 Lentisphaerota bacterium
CGTCCGCCCTGGCCGTGCTCGGCGCTGCCGTGGGCGATGAGGCGGAGGTACTCGATGCGTTCGGCGAGGGCGAAGCCGAGGCGGTAGGCCTCGTACCAGGTGTAGCCCGTCTTCTCGACCTCCATGCGCATGCCGGGGAGGTCCTTGCGGACGAACGGCGAGGCCGCGGGGTTGAGGCCCCAGTGGGTCACCTTGCACTTGCCGCAGTCGACCCGGCCCCAGGCGAACTCGCGGTCGTCGACGGTGACCGCCTGGCGTTCGCCGCCGAGGGCCTTGCCGGGGCACTCGCGGACGCAGGCCAGGCAGTGGTCGCAGAGGGGCTCCTCGAAGAGCGGGTCCGGCTCGAGCTCGGCGTCGGTCAGGAGGATCTCGAAGCGCTGGCGCGGACCGAACTCCGGGGTGAGGAAGACCTTCGACCAGCCGAGTTCGCCGAGGCCGGCGAGGGCGGCCGAGAGGCGCATGTGCAGCATGATGCAGGGGGGCCGGCGGCCCGGTCCGAGCGGCGCTCGTGCCGGCGGTGCCTCGTCCAGGAGGGTATGGCCACCCGGCGAGGCCACCGCCTCGTAGCCGTGCTCCTCGAGCAGCCCGGCGACGGCCTCGGTGGCGCTGCCGAGGGAGCTGTAGATGCCGCTGCCATAGCCGTAGATCCAGTAGGTCGACCAGTCGGTGCCCTCCTGGATGCCTTTGTAGCAGCCCTTGAGGATGCGGCTGGCGTAGACGATCACCGAGCGCGCGTCGGGGAAGAGCGAGAGCGGGTGTGTCTCGGGCGGGCAGTCCCTGAAGCGGTCGATGCTGGCGATGCCGCAGAGGTCGGCGCCGCCCCGGATTGCGCAGTCCTTGACCATCGTGGCGGTCAGCATCTCACCACCCCCTTTCCTGGTCCGGCCGGAAGCCCCAGGGTTCGCGGCTGCGGAAGGGCAGGCGGTAGCCGGTCGGGTGGGTTGCTTCGAAGTGTGCGATGCAGGCGCGTCCGCAGGCAGCGCTGAGGCGGTTCGGGAGGCCGCCGCGGGCGTAGCGTGTGCGGGCGTCGCCGCGGATCTGGTTGTTTTCGATGTCGAAGTGCAGTTCGTCGGCGCCGGGGAAGTACCGCGAGTCGCCGCAGGCGCCGTTGGGGCAGACGCGGCAGGCGTTGGCGTTGATCAGGCCGAGGGTCTGGGGCCGGCCGCGGCAGGTGAGGGTCGTTGTCGCCTCGGCCGAGATGGCCTGGAGGGGGCAGTGCCGGACGCACTCCAGGCAGCGGTCGCAGAGGTTCTGTGGCGACCGTGGCGGGCTGGGCTCGATCTCGAGGTCGGTGACGAGCAGCCCGAGCATCTGGCGGATGCCGTAGCGTTCGCTCATGAACATGCCGTGGTAGCCGATGTCGCCGAGGCCGGCCGCGACGGCGGCATAGTCGACCGAGAGGCGGACGGCATTCGGGGCGCAGAGCCCGGGCCGCACCGGCTGGCGCGGCATACGCGGCGCTTCGAGCGGCGTGTAGGGCACGCATTCGTAGCCGAGGCTCTCGATGAGGCGGATGACGCCATCGACGCTGGTCAGCCAGCGTCCGGGTGTCTGCCAGAGGGTGCCCTCTTCCATGGCGCGGAACTGGCCGCGCCGCAGGTGCGTGCCCAGGACCACGACCGAGCGGGTGTCGGGGAAGAGGCTGCGCGGGTCCTCGCCCGGGGGCAGGCCGTCGAAGCAGGACAACGGCGGCACCCCGACCAGGTCGCAGCCGGCCTGCTGTCGGAACTCAGAGAAGGACAGCATCGTCGCGCACACTCCTTCCTTGAGCCTGATTCGTGGAGCGAGGGTGTCTAGCGGGACGGCGTCGCCACCATGAATCGGGCTCTGCCGGCAGATGCCTGAGGGCTCCTGCCGTCGATGCGGCGCCTGAAACAGGCGTCCATCAGCCGGGGGGTACCCTAGTGCCGGCGGACGCACGTGACCACCCGGAGGGCCTGCCTGGACATCGGGCAGTCGGACGCGTTCGTTCGGGCGGCGCCGTGGACCTACGCAGGGTATCCCGGCTGCCATGCGTCTCTGTCTCGCCGGGTCGGCGCCGGGGTTGACGGCGCGGGGTTGCCCGGGTAGCCTTTGAGCGCGGTAAGCACCACAGCATGGCCAGGAGGCTGTCATGGCACGGATTCGGCTCGACATTCCAGAAGGTCTTCCGTTTGTCACCGAGGTGACGGTGCGCGTCGGGGATCTGAACTACGGCAATCACCTCGGCAACGATGCCCTGCTGGGTCTGCTGCACGAGGCCCGTCTGCAGTTCCTGGCCAGCCTGGGCTGGAGCGAGATGGACGTCGGGGGGCAGGCCTCGATCATGGCCGACGCGGCGATCGTGTACAAGTCCCAGGGGCGCCGCGGGGACCGCCTGCGCATCGAGGTCGGCGCCGGCGACCTGACCGGCTCAGGCTTCGATGTGCTCTACCGCGTCAGCCAGGCCGACACGGGCGTCCTCGTCGCCCTCGCCAAGACCGCCCTCGTCCTCTTCGACTACGCGCAGGGCCGGCCGGTGCGCCTTAGTGACGACGTCCGGGCCCGTCTGGAGGGCCTGTCGGCGTAGACGGGCGGAGCGTGGACGAGGCCCCATCCGCCCCTGTTCACACCGCGGAGGCGTGGCCTCGCAGGTAACGCCGCTGGGGTGCCTGTGTTGTCTTGTCGCAGACTTTCAGCCTGCGATGCGTACGTCTTATTCCCCAGGGCATTGCCCTGGGCTGGCGAATCATGCCCTTTCAGGGCGCCGGATGGGAGGCTCGCGTCGCCGCGGCGCGAGCGGTGTTGCGGATGATGCCCTTTCAGCGCCCGCGGGGCGCTTGCCGGCCCCGATCATGTCGCCATGGAAATCGCGGTCGATTTTCACAGGAGGGCGCCGGATGGGAAGCTCGCGTCGCCGCGGCGCGAGCGGTGTTACGGCCTGCTCTGTTTGGCGGCGGGCGCGAAAGGCGGCCGCCGGGCCGGCCGGCTTTGCGCGAAAATGCGCGATAATGATTGAAGGCGCGTGATTGCGGGGGTATTTTGTGCGTGGTGATGATTGTTTCTGCGATGGTATGGGCTGATGGCAGGGCTATGAAGGGCGCGCGTCATGGCGATGCGGATGCTGGCGACAGAGCGTGAGAGCCGCATCCTGGAGTTGCTTTCGGGCACTCAGGGCCGGTCGATTCACGACCTTTCGGCGGCTCTGGATGTCAGCGTGGCGACGGTGCGTCGCGACTTGGCGGAGATGGAGGAGCGTCGCCTGCTGACGCGGGTGCGCGGGGGTGCGACGCTGGTTCCGGCGCGCCGGATCGAGCCGCTGTTTGCGGCGAAGGAGACCGAGAATCGCGCTGGCAAGGAGCGCATTGCGCGGGCGGCGCTGAGTCTGGTCGAGGATCACGACGTCCTCTATCTGGACGGCGGTTCGACGGTGCTGATGCTGGCGCGTCTGCTGGTTCAGTGTCGTGACCTGACGGTGGTGACCAACTCGCTGATGGCGGCCTCGGCGCTGATGGAGTCCGGTCACCGTCTGATTCTGGTCGGTGGCGAGTACCGCGCCCTGTCGCGGACGCTGGTCGGGCCTCTGACGGCGCAGGTGATCAAGGCGATCCATGTCACCAAGGCGTTCATGGGGACGATCGGTCTGACGGCCGGCGAGGGCATGACGACGACGGACGTCAACGAGGCCTTCACCAAAGAGCAGATCATGCGTCGGGCGAACAAGGTGATCCTGCTGGCGGATCACAGCAAGATGGGTGTGCCGTCATTTGCGCGCAGCGGCTCGCTCGAGGACATCGACGTCCTGGTGACCGACCGCATCGATGCGGGTTTCCGGGGCGATCTCGAGGGCAGTGGCATCCAGGTGCTGATCGCCGCGGACTGAGTGACCGGCCGGGTTCCGGGGGCGCCGGGGCACGGTGCCGCGCGGGCGAGGCGCTGTCGATGACGTCGAAGACGATGGTTTCAGTGTTGGAGGACAGGACTCATGGCGACTCCGGTGGTGATGCCGAAAGCAGGCAATTCGGTTGAGGAGTGTCTGCTGACGACGTGGCGCGTCAAGCCTGGCGACGCGGTTGCCAGCGGTGCTGTTCTGGCGGACATCGAGACGGACAAGGCGACCTTCGAGATCGAGGCGCCGGTGGCGGGCACGCTCCTGGAGGTCTTCTGGTCGGAGGGCGACCTGGTGCCGGTGATGCAGACCATCGCGGTGATCGGGACGCCCGGCGAGGACATCGCCGCCCTGCGTCCGGCCGGCGCCGCGGCGCCGGCGGCCCCCGCCGCGGCCGCCCCTGAGGCGGCGGCTCCGGCTCCGGCGGCGGCTGCTGCGGCGGCCCCGGCTCCGGCTCCGGCGGCTCCGGCAGCCGGCGCGACCGCGCCGATGAGCCCGCGGGCGCGGCGGTTTGTCAAGGAGCACACCATGGTGGTGCCGGCCCTGCAGGGCAGTGGTGCCGGCGGGCGGATCATCGAGAAGGACGTGGCGGAGGCCTGGCGTCAGGCGCCGCACCTGACGGCCACGGCGGCACGCCTGGCGGCCGCGGGCGTCGCGGTTCCCGCCGCGGGCAGCGGCGTCGGCGGGAGGATCAGCGCCGCGGACATGACAGCGGCTCCCGCCGCGCCGGCGGCGCCCGCTCCGGCCCCGGCCGCTCCGGCGGCGCCCGCTCCGGCCCCGGCCGCTCCGGCGGCCCCGGCTGCCGCTCCGGCCGCCGCTCCGGCCGCAGTCACCGAGGTTCGTCTGAGCAACATTCGCCGGATCATCGGCAAGCGTCTGCACGAGTCGCTGACCGGCCTGGCGCAGTACACCCTCAACGCCGAGGCCGATGTCACCGGCCTGCTGGCGTTGCGCCAGCGTCTCAAGGCCCGCAGCGAGGGCCTGGGTCTGGCCAACATCAACATTGGCGACATGGTCATGTTCGCGGTGGTCAAGGCCCTGCTCAGGCATCCCGAGGTGAACGCGGAGTTCGATGGCACGGTCATCCGCCAGTACGGCACCGTCAACCTCGGCTTCGCCTGCGACACGCCGCGCGGTCTGATGGTCCCGGTCGTGCATGGCGCCGAGGGCCTGAGTCTGGCGGCGATGGCGGCGCGGGCGAAGGACCTGGCCAAGCAGGCGGCGTCGGGGAGCCTGAATCCGGACTACCTGCAGGGCGGCACCTTCACGGTCTCGAATCTCGGGGCCTTCGGCATCACCACCTTCACCCCGGTGATCAACGCGCCGCAGGTGGCGATTCTGGGGGTCGGGGCGACGGTGCTGCGGCCGCAGCGCCAGGGCGACGGGGTGGTCTACCGCGACATGATGGCGCTGAGTCTGACCCTGGACCACCGCATTGTCGACGGTGCGCCGGGGGCGCGTTTCCTGCAGACCCTGACGGGGATTCTCGAGAATTTCGATCTGGTGTGTGTCGCGGGCTGAGTCATGGTCAGCGGCGCCGGCCGCGGTATGCGGTCGGCTGAGCGGTTGGGCAGGCAGTCTGGAGGCAGGTGATGTACGATCTGGCGATCATCGGGGCGGGTCCCGGCGGCTACGAAGCGGCCGCCTACGCCGCGAAACTGGGCAGGAAGGTAGTTCTTTTTGAGAAGGCCGCGCTGGGGGGCACCTGTCTGAATGTCGGCTGCATTCCGACGAAGACGCTCCTGCGGAGTGCCCGGGCCCTGAGCGACTGCCGTGAGGCCGGCCAGTACGGCGTGACGACGGCGTCGCCGTCGTTGGACATGAAGGCAGTTCAGGCGCGCAAGCGCCAGGTGGTGTCGACGCTGGGCAAGGGCGTCGCGGCGATGCTCAAGGGCGCCGGTGTCGAGGTGGTCCAGGCCGAGGCCCGCCTGGCGGGCCGGGGCGCCGTTGAGGCCGCGGGCAGCCGCATCGAGGCCAGGAACATCCTGGTGGCCACCGGCAGTGTGCCGGCGGCGCCGCCGATTCCGGGTCTGCGCGAGTCGAAGGCGGTGGTCGACTCCACCGGCATTCTGGAGTGTGAGGAGATCCCCGCCAGCCTGGTGATCATCGGCGCCGGGGTGATCGGCCTGGAGTTCGCCTGTTTCTTTGCCGAGCTGGGCACAGCCGTGACCATGGTCGAGATGCTCGACCGCATCGCGCCGGTGCTCGACGAGGAGATTGCCAAGCGTCTGCAGTCGGAGATGAAGAAGAAGAAGGTCTCGATCCAGCTCTCCTGCAAGGTGACGCGCATTGACGGCGGCACGGTGCACTACACGGATGCGTCCGGGCAGGCGCAGCAGGTCGCCGGCACGCTGGTGCTGAACGCGACCGGGCGGCAGCCGGTGACGCGCGGTGTTGGCCTGGAGGACGTCGGCGTGGTGGTGGAGCGTCGCGGCATCCGCGTCGATGCGTCCGGCCGCACGAACGTCCCCGGCGTCTGGGCCTGCGGCGACTGCACCGGCCGGCTGCTCCTGGCGCACTCGGCGACGCGCGAGGGCATGGTCGCGGTCAACAGCATGTTCGGCAAGCCCGACCGCATGCGCTTCTCGGCGGTGCCGAGCGTGATCTACACCCACCCCGAGGTGGCCCAGGTCGGCGCCACCGAGGCGGAGCTGAAGCAGCAGGGCACGGCCTACCGCAAGGTCGTCCTGCCCATGGCCATCGCCGGGCGCTTCCTGGTCGAGGAAGCCGGCCGGAGCGGCACGGTGAAGGTCCTGGTCAGCGAGCGTCACGGCCAGGTGCTGGGTGTGCACATGATTGGCGGCTGCTGCGGCGAGTTCATTGCGGCGGCGGCGGCGATGGTCGAGTTGGAGCTCTGTGTTGACGACGTCCGTGAGATCGTCTTTCCGCACCCGACGGTCAGTGAGGCCCTGCGCGAGGGTGTCCTGCACGCCTTCTGAGGCGCCGGGCGCCGTTTCGGCGCGGGTGCTGTCGACCCTGTTGATTGGCTATACGAGACGAAAGGCAGACTGCGATGACCAAGAAGCTGGAGATCTTCCCCGAGGCGCTGTTCAAGGCCGGCACGATCGAGTTCGAGCCGATTCCGGTCTGTCAGTACCGCCGCAGCATGGCCGAGGAGCGCAAGCACTACAGCGCCGAGGAGTTCGCGGCGATCTACCACGACATGCTGGTCCTGCGCACCTTCGAGAACATCATCGACGCCATTAAGAAGGTCGGCGAGTACCAGGGCGTCGCCTACAAACACGCCGGCCCGGCGCACCTGTCGATCGGCCAGGAGTCGGCCGCGGTCGGCCAGGCCTGGGCGCTCGATCCCGAGGATGCCATCTTCGGCAGCCACCGCAGCCACAGCGAGATCCTGGCCAAGGGCCTGAGCGCCATCCGCAAGCTCGACGAGGCGGCCCTGATGGCCATCATGAAGGGCTTCTTCGACGGCGCCACCCTGGCGGTGGTCGAGAAGGGCCACCAGGGCGGCGTGAAGGAGCTGGCGCGCAAGTTCCTGATCTACGGCGCCTACGCCGAGATCTTCGCGCGGACCACCGGTTTCAACAAGGGCTGGGGCGGCTCGATGCACGCCTTCTTCACGCCCTTCGGCATCTTCCCCAACAACGCCATCGTCGGCGGCAGCGGCTCGATCTCCCCCGGCGGCGCCCTGTTCAAGCGCGTCAACCGCCGCCCCGGCGTGGTGGTCTGCAACATCGGCGACGCCTCGTTCGGCTGCGGGCCGGTCTGGGAGGGCATCTCCTTCGCCAGCATGGACCAGTACCGGACGCTCTGGGACGAATCCCTCGGCGGCGGGCTGCCCCTGATCTTCAACTGCATGAACAACCAGTATGGCATGGGCGGCCAGACCAGCGGCGAGACCATGGGCTACCAGTTCCTGGCCCGCATCGGCGCCGGGGTCAATCCCGACCAGATGCACGCCGAGCGCGTCGACGGCTACAACCCCCTGGCCGTCGCCGACGCCTTCCGTCGCAAGAAGGAGATCCTCAAGGCCGGGCGCGGGCCGGTGCTGCTCGATACGGTCACCTACCGCGTCGCCGGGCACAGCCCCTCCGACGCCTCCAGCTACCGCTCGAACGAGGAGATCCAGCGCTTCGTCGACGCCGATGCCATACCGGCCTTCCGCCAGCGCCTGGTCAAGGGCGGCGCCTGCAGCGAGGACACCCTCGAGGCGGTCAAGGCCGAGGTCGAGGCCTTCGTCTTCGAGATGTTCAAGCTCGCCATCGACCCCAGGATCAGCCCCTACGAGAGCCTCGACTCGAGCTTCATCGAGACGGTGACCTTCTCCAACCGCAAGGTCGAGCGCTTCGATGAGCGCACCCCGGAGCTGCTGCAGCCGGTGGCCGAGAACGAGCAGGTCAAGCGCATCCAGAAGAAGGAGCGCTTCGCCATCGATCCGAAGACGGGCAAGCCCTTCCCGGAGATGAAGCAGTACAACATCCGCGACGCGGTGTTCGAGGCGATGGTCCATCGTTTCAGCATCGACCCGACGATGGTGGCCTTCGGTGAGGAGAACCGCGACTGGGGCGGCGCCTTTGCCTGCTACCGCGGTCTGACCGAGCTGCTGCCGTACCACCGCCTGTTCAACAGCCCGATCAGCGAGGCGGGTATCGTGGGCGCGGCGGTGGGCTATGCCCTGAGCGGCGGGCGTGTGGTGGCCGAGCTGATGTACTGCGACTTCCTGGGCCGGGCCGGCGATGAGGTGTTCAACCAGCTCTCGAAGTGGCAGGCGATGAGCGGCGGCGTGCTGAAGATGCCGGTGGTCCTGCGCATCTCGGTCGGCTTCAAGTATGGCGCCCAGCACTCCCAGGACTGGTCGGCGCTGGTCAACCACATCCCGGGCCTGAAGGTCGTCTACCCGGTGACGCCCTACGACACCAAGGGCCTCCTCAACGCGGCCCTGGCGGGCACCGACCCGGTGATCTTCCTGGAGAGCCAGACGACCTACGGGCAGGGCGAGCTGTTCCACGAGGGCGGCGTGCCGGCGGGCTACTACGAAATCGAGATCGGCGAGCCGGATGTCAAACGCGCCGGCAAGGACCTGACCCTGATCACCTTCGGCCCGGTGCTCTACCGCGCCCTCGAGGCGGCGCGGGCCCTCGAGCAGTACGGCGTCGACGCCGAGGTCATCGACCTGCGCAGCGTCAACCCGCTGAACTACGACACGCTGGTCGCCAGCGTCGCCAAGACCGGCAAGGCCCTGCTGATCTGCGATGCGGTCGAGCGCGGCAGTGTCATGCACAACGTGGCCGCCAACCTGACGCAGCTCGCCTTCGACGAGCTGGACGCGCCGCCGGTCGTGATCGGCTCGCGCAACTGGGTCTGCCCGGCCGCCGAACTCGAGGCGAAGTACTTCCCGCAACCGAGCTGGATCCTGGATGCGGTGCACGAGCGCATCCTGCCGCTCAAGGGCTACACGCCGACCACCAACCGCACCCTCGGCGAACTGGCGCGCTGGTGCCGCCTGGGCGTCTGAGGCGCCGCTGACGTGGCCGCCCCCCGAGGCCCGCGCCGCGCGCGGGCCCCGGGCAGGGCGGCAGTGACACCGGGGACGATGGACCATGGCCCGGGGAACTCCGAACTCCGAACTCCGAACTCCGAACTCCGAACTCCCCCGGGTGTGCCCGCCTGCCGGTGGCACCGGTGGGGACACCGGGGACCCATCCTTGAGTCCCTTGGGTCCCTGGAGTCTCTTTCCGGCAGGCACCGGCGCCCGCGGCCGCGCCCCTGTGACCGCCGCGCGTCGGCTCGGCCCCCCGGCTCCCTGCCGGCAACGAAAGGAGTGCGCCATGCTTCAGTTCAAGGTTGACGACGGGCGTTGTGTGCGCTGTGGCGCCTGTGTACGTGACTGCCCGGCGGGGATCATCGAGCAGGCCGGGCGCGCTCTGCCGCGGATCCTGCCTGAGAACGAGGAGCACTGCCTGCAGTGCCAGCACTGCCTGGCGGTCTGCCCGAAGGGCGCTGTGAGCATCCTCGGCCGCGATCCGGACCGGAGTGCCGGGCTGGGGCCGGAGAGCTTTCCGGGCCTCGATGCGATGAGTCTTCTGGTGCGCGGCCGCCGCAGTGCGCGGCAGTACCGCGCCGAGGCGGTCGACCCGGCTCTGGTGGCCTCGCTGCTGGATACTCTGGCCCATGCCCCGACCGGCGTGAATCACCGCGGGCTGACCTTCCATGTGATCGACGACGTGGCGACGATGCAGCGGTTGCGTGAACGCCTCCAGGCCGGCCTCCTCGAGGCGGCCGTCGCCGGGCGGCTCGCGGAGCGCTTCGCCTACCTCGCCCGCGTCGTCGAGTTCGGCCAGAAGAGCGGCCGCGACGTCGTCCTGCGCGGCGCCCCGCATGCCCTGATTGTGTCGGCGTCGCCCGAGGCGCCCTGCGGCTATGAGGACGTCATCCTCAGCCTGGCCACCTTCGATCTCCTGGCGCAGACTGCCGGCCTGGGCACCGTCTGGTGCGGCCTGCTGGCCGCGTCGCTGGCGGCCCTCCCGGAGGTCGCCGCGTCGCTGGGCCTGCCGCCGGGTCATCGTTTCTACGGCATGCTGTTCGGCTGGCCGGCGGTGCGCTACGCTCGGACCGTGCAGCGCTCCGACGCGGCGGCGGTGCGCCGGCCGCGGCTCTGAACTGCGGCGGAGGATGCGGGGCCGGCGGCGCGCCATGGCGAGGCCCGGCCCCGGTGTGCCTTGGCCGTGGGACTGGTGCCTGCCGGAAAGGGACTCAAGGGACTCAAGGATGGGATTGCCGCAGTCCCCGGCGTCCCCGTGGGGCGGGCTGTAGGCGGCGCCCCGCAGCGGCAGGACGCCGCTGCGGGGCGAGGCACAGCCGGACGTGCGCCGCAGCCTCATGCGGCGCACGCGGATGATGACCGGCGCGATGGGCTTCGGAACGTGCCCGGGTCAGCGCTGGACGCGGGCGCTGCCGCCCTTGGCCAGGGCCTCGACTTCCTTCTTCGTGGCCATGGTGGTATCGCCGGGAGTGGTCATCGCCAGGGCGCCGTGGGCGGCGCCGTAGTCGACGCACTGCTGGGGTGCCAGTCCGGCGAGGAAGCCGTAGATGAGTCCGGAGGCGAAGGAATCGCCGCCGCCGACGCGGTCGTAGATCTCCAGGCCGGGGCGCTGCGTCGATTCGTAGAACTGGCCGTCGTAGTAGAGCACCGCGCCCCAGTCGTTGACGGTCGCACTCTTGACCTCGCGCAGGGTCGTCGCCACGGCCTTGAAGTTCGGGAAGGCCGCCACCGCCTGGGCGATCATCTTCTTGAAGTTCGCCGGGTCGAGCTTGCTGCAGTGGGCGTCGACGCCCTCGACCTTGAACCCGAGGGCCGCGGTGAAGTCCTCCTCATTGCCGATCATGACATCGACCAGGCCGGCGATGCGGCGGTTGACCGCGGCGGCGCGCTCGGTGCCGCCGATGGTCTTCCAGAGGCTGGGGCGGTAGTTCAGGTCGTAGCTGATGATGGTGCCGTTCTCTTTGGCGCACTCCATGGCCTCGATAGCGACATCGGGGGTGTGCTCGCCGAGGGCCGCGAAGATGCCGCCGCAGTGGAACCAGCGCACGCCCTCGTCCTTGAAGATCCGCTTCCAGTCGATATCGCCCGGCTTGAGCTGGCTGACGGCGGTGTGGCCGCGGTCGCTGCAGCCGACGGCGCCGCGGACGCCGAAGCCCTTCTCGGTGAAGTTCAGGCCGTTGCGGCACTCGCGGCCGGTGCCGTCGAAGGGCACCCAGCGGCAGTGGCTCATGTCCACGCCGCCCTGGAGGATGAGGTCCTCGAGCAGGCGCCCGACCGGGTTGTCGACGATGGCAGTGGCCACGGCGGTGCGCAGGCCGAAGCAGCGGCGCAGGCCGCGGGCGACGTTATACTCGCCGCCGCCCTCCCAGACATCGAAGCGTCGCGTGGTGTGGATGCGGCCGTCGCCCGGATCCAGGCGGATCATGACCTCGCCCAGAGAAAGCTGGTCCCACTGACAGGCCTTGGCCGGCTTGATGGAGAGTGTCGCCATCGTCGTGTCTCCTGGTTTCTGATCGTCTGCCACTCGCGTCGTCGCGCTCCGTCGCACCCGGGGCGGGGCGCCGCCGTCGTTTCCCGCGCGGGAAACATAGCCCCCCGACACCGAGGCTCAAGGCGTTCTCCGGTGGCGGCGCAGGGCTGTTTGAAAGTCCGGTTCTGGCACCCCTTCAGGGTGCGTGGTGTGTGGGTTCGCGGTTCCGGGGGTCGTGCTGCGCGCGACCCCCGGCTACGATCTGGCACCCCTTCAG